>NZ_JBHTMT010000006.1:0-155182 GCF_042679465.1 Lactobacillus melliventris
CGACCCCGATCAAATATCGAAATCGTGCATTGAGTCTTGCGTAATATTAAAATGTCTAACTTTTTAGTTGCACTTCAATTGGACAAAAATCCAACTGGAGGGTTTTACTATGGTTAAATTTACCGTCAAACAAAAATTACAGGCGCTTAACTTGCTCAAAGAAGGCTACAGCAGCCGTTCTGTGGCGCAAATGATTGGCACCGGATCACATCAACTAATTGATACCTGGGCTGCGCAATACCAGCACTTTGGTGTTAAGGGCCTAGAAATTCGGCACACCTCGCAAAATTATCATGGTCAATTCAAGCTCCAAGTCTTAAACTGGAGAAAAGAACATGACGAGACCTATCAAAATACCGCCATTCACTTCAAAATTGCCACCCCCAGCTTAATTTGTACTTGGCAAAAACGTTTTGACGAAGGCGGGCTTGATGCGCTCTTTACCAAACGAGGCCGACCACCAATGAACAAATTGCCTAAAAAACCAGTTAAGTATACCAGCAGCGAGTTATCTGAATTAGAACGGCTGCGCTTAGAAAACCGTCAGCTCCACATTGAGAACGACTACCTAAAAAAAGTCGAAGCCTTAGCTCGGCGCAAAGACGCTCAACGCAAGAAGAACGGACCATCATCCAAGAGCTAAGGCATGAGCACAGCTATCAACTGCAAGAACTATTGCACTATAGCTTTTTAGCCAAGAGCACCTACGAGTATCACCCGCGCAGCAGGCGGAAAAAATACAGCGATCTGGCTTTACTGTCGCTGATTAAAGTGGTTAAAAGGCATAATCCCAGCTTCGGCTATCTGCCCATGACTGACACGCTAAAAATTAAGTACGGCTTGCAGGTGAACCATAAACGCATTTACCGCCTGATGAAGGAGCACAAGCTGCTGGCCCGCAAATACAACTTGCGTGCAGGCAAGTATGATTCATCAAAAGGTCCGCAAGGCAAGAAGGCGAAGAACCGCTTCCACCAGAAGTTTAAGACCGATCGGCCCTACCAAAAGGTAGTCACCGATATCAGCGAGTTTCGCTATGGCAATAAGAGCATGAGCGAACGGTTATATTTCTCGCCCTTTAAAGATCTTTACAGCGGTGAAATCATCAGCTACACCATCAGTCAGCGGCCGCAGACCAAATATGTTCTAGATGGCCTCAAGCAGGTTTTGGCGATCCGGCCCGAGCTGCCTTACCGCATGACGATTCACAGCGACCAGGGCATTCAATACCAGTCCAAAGCATATTGTCAGACCCTAAAACAGCACCACGTTTTTCAAAGCATGTCGCGACGGGCGACCTGCCACGACAATGCGGCCTGCGAGAGTCTCTTTCACATCATGAAGGTTGAGCTAGACTACTACACCTACACCTATCCTACTAAGAAGGCGCTGCAGGAGGCCATGGAAAAATGGATCAAATACTACAATCAAGCTAGAATCAGGCACACGCTAAAAGGCCGCACCCCGATTGAATATCGGAATACGGCCTTAGCAAACATTAATTAATGTTAACGTCCAATTCTAGGGGTTAACTTCACCTGAGCGTGCTTTTTTATTGTGTTTATTTAATGAAAGATAATGCCCAAAATCAGCCCAAAGACTTGCATTAACTGAAACCAAAACAAGTTTTGCGGTGCTAAATCAAAAGTTGTGGGCACTCTGTGCTTGATATTATCTTCATCAACCCAGAAAGCCATATCCTTGGTCTGCTTCTGTCTGAATGCCTGCACGTTTTTGTATAACTTAGGTAAAGTTACAAAAATTAATAGTTGCCAAATTGGTAAAAGGCGAAATATGACGCTGATAGCGACTATTGCAAATGGAGCCAAGGTTAAAAAGCTAAATAAGTTTAAGGAATTTTTTACGCCAATGTATGAGGGCAGGGTGTGACGACCATTAGCCAAGTCTTGCTTTAAGTCGCAGGTATTATCCGCCAGCATTGTCGCCGCGTTAAAAAATGCTTGCGGTAAAGCTACCCAAAAAATTAATAATAGATTGGCTAAGTTGCCTCCGACACTAAATTGCGGCCAATCAAAATTCAAATAGGCTAATTGGTTTACGGGAGAATTGATGTAAACCGCTAAGAACATAATTCCCAGCCCTTCGAATAAGCCGGCAAGAATTTCGCCTAGCGGTACTCTGGAAAAGGGAACGGGCCCGTAGGTGTAAAATACGGCGACAAAAAGTCCGGGAGCGCCGATCAGTAAAATAAAAAGATTGGTTCGCACAGTTAGCCAAATTCCCAAGACTGCTGCAATTAAAAGTAGGCTAAGCATAACCGCCATTGCGGTTGCTGGTGATAAATTACGCTTACCAATTAAATTATGTTCTTTTTGATAATCTTTGCTTTTAGCCAGACGATAGTCCTGCACGTTATTAAAACCAGTCACAAATAAAGCTATTGCGCCTTGAGCAACTAGGTATATTAAAGAATTTTGCCAATTAAAAGTATGAAAATAAAAGTAAGCAAATAGAATTCCTAATAAATAAGGCATTAAACTATTGAGCTTGGTATTAAGCCGCACCAACTCAAAAAAATCAGTTATAGTAAAATGACTGTACTTCTTTTTAGCCTCCATCTCGTTTTCCTTTCAGAGCATTATTTTAGTATAAAAGTTAATTATTAGTTTTTAAGTTTTGCAAGTCTATAGCCATTACCTGAAAACAATTTGAATTTATTTTTTAAGCCGGAAGTAATATATACTTTTTTCTTTTTGGTGATAAATATTGCTTCTACACCAGGTTTATGTTCTACATAATCATAGCCTTTTTTCAAACCGCGATTAAATACAGCAGTTGAAAGGCCATCGCCAGTGGTTGAACGCTTGGCAATAATTGTGACACTTAACAAGTTGTTTTGACAAGGGTAACCTGTTTGAGGATTCATTAAGTGGCTATAAACTTTATTACCGACTTTGAGGTATCGTTCATAAATACCTGATGTTACTGCAGTTGCATTCTTTTGCGGTAAAGAGCCGATGGCATCACCACGCGCAGCGCTGGGATCCTGAATACCTACCGTCCAGTTACTGTTATTCGTAGGAGAATTGCCCATAACATAAACGTTTCCGCCTAAATCAATAATCGCGCTGGTCACACCATTTTTTTGCAAAACTTTCATGACTTCATCAGAAATAAATCCTTTGGCCATGCCACCTAAATCGAGCATCATTTTCTTTTTCTTAAGAAAAACAGTTTGTTTCTGATCATTAAAAATCACATTATGATAATTAATTAATGGCAGCCGTTTTTTGATGGTACTTGGCTTAGGTTTATGGGCGTCAGGAAAGCCAATCCGCCATAAACTGGTAATTGGTCCGATTGTTAAGTCGAATGTACCAGCGGAAATTTTACTATAATAGTAAGCATCTTTGCACATACGGTAAATAGTGGGAGTAACTTTTACCGGTTTAATTCCGGCATATTTGTTAATTTTGTCTATTTCACTGCCTTTTTGATTAACGGTAGTTTCAGTGGCTAACTGTTTAATGCGCTTAAAACCCGCTTTTAAGGCTTTTTGCTGGTGTTTATTGTAAATTTTAATGGTGCAAACTGTTCCCATTAGAAATTGAGTATCTGAAGTAGGGGTAGTGGTAACAGCGGTTTTGGCCGGTGCTGTGTCTTTACTCTGAGTTGAGCAAGCTGTCAGGTTGAAGCTTGCTAATAGTGATACGAGTATCAGCAAAAACTTGTTTGTTTGCTTCTTCATATAATTTATTTCTCCTAATAAAAAAGAGCGGCTAAATGTCACTCTTTTTGTGATTAACTAATTATCTTTTTATTCCTGGTAAACGATATTGTCAACCTTGATAGTTCCGCTTTTACCTTTTTGAGCGGCATTAATTAGTTGTTCAGCGTAAGCAATAAATGAATGAGAAGATTCTGTTGCTCCTGAAACAGCTTGTACTTTTTCGGTGTTGCCTTTAGCTTTGATGAATTCCTTTTGTAATTTTGGAATGTATTCTTTAGGGCCAATCTTGTTAACCTTCTTCATTTGCTTTTCATAAGCAGCATTTTTGGTCTTGGAAACGCCCTTTTTATTAACTTGGTCGTAAGTAAAGTCACTAATTTTACCTTTTTTAATTACCATAGTTAAAACTTGACGATAGCCGTGACTATAATTCTTTTCAGCTAATTTATATGTACCATCCTTCATCTTCTTATTGTTATTGATGTGAATAGTGGCTGTATCACCTTTTTGAGCGGCTTGAGTTAGCTGGTTGACATAGTTCTTTAAAGTATTACTGGAACTGGTTGCTCCAGAAACAACTTGAATGGCACTGGAATTAGCACCACTTGCGGCAAATGATTTTTGTAATTTTGGAATGTATTCTTTAGGGCCAATCTTTGCTTGAGAATACTTCTTCATTTGTGCTTCATATTTAGTATCCTTTGCCTTTGACTTGCCGTTCTTGTCTACATTGTCGTAACTGGTGTCTGTAACCTTGCCACCTTTAACAGTCATAGAAACCTTTACTTTATAGCCATTGAAATAGTTGTCTTCTACTAATTTGTAAACACCGTCTTGCAGTTTACCACCGGCAATTTGCTTAGGAGCTTTCTTTTTCTCAACTTTGCTTACCTTTGGCTTAGAATCGCTTGAAGAACTTTTCTTAGCTGTTGTTGAACAAGCACTTAATAAAAGTGTAGAGAGTGCCAGAATGGCAGTACTATATATTAAATTATTCTTTTTCATAATATCTCCCTCAGTAATAATAAAAGATTATAACATTGTGTACGTGTTCACTTACTATAATTATAAGATAGAGCTCTACTTTGTGCAACTACAAAATATGAAAGCGGAAACTTATAATGATAGTAATTAAATCGTATAAGTAAAATATTACGAACATAGTTTGTGAAAGTGACCACTTTACCATAGTCCAAAACACTAGTATAATATAATATAACTAGTATATTCGCATTAAGGAGTGTTAAAAGTGGCTGAAACAAATATTGTAGTTATTGGCGGCGGCTATGGTGGTCTGTATACGACTAAGCATCTTGCCAAGAAATTAAAAAAGCGGCATGATATCAAAATCACGCTGATTGATAAAAATCCTTATATGACTATGATGACTTCACTTCATGAAGTTGCGGCTAACAGGGTAGAAGCCAAAAGTTTGAAATATGATCTGCAACGTTTATTTTCGCGGAGAAAAAATGTTGATGTTGTAACTGACAATGTTACCAAAATTGATCAATCTACTAAAAAAGTTATTGGCGATAACGGCAGTTATCCCTATGATTATGTCATATTAGCTATTGGTTCGCAGCCTAATGACTTTAATACTCCTGGTGTTAAAGAAAACGGCTTTGTTTTAGGCAATCTGGACGATGCAGAGCAACTACGTGACCACATTGATCTGATGGTTCATTTAGGTTCTAAAGAACGCGATCCTGAAAAGCGGGCACAGTATCTTAACTTTGTCGTTGTTGGTACCGGGTTTACTGGCACTGAAATGGCCGGTGAATTAAATTCTTGGCGTGGTGATTTAGCTAAAAAATATAACCTGCAAAAAGATGATATCAAGATAACCATGATGGAAATGGCACCAACGGTTATGAATATGCTTGATCGCTCTGATGCTGATAAGGCAGAAAAATATCTCTTAAAACAAGGTGTAGAAATTAAAGTCAATACCGGCGTTGTTGGTGTTCATGAAAATTATATTGATCTTAAAGATGGTTCAACATATCCGACCAGAACTTTAATTTGGACTGCTGGTGTTAAAGCTGTTGATACTGCTAAAAACTTTGGTTTTGAGACTGGCAGAGCTGGCAGAATTATAGTTAATGAATATTCCCAAATTCCAACTGATCCACATGTTTACGTCATAGGAGACGTTGCTCTTTATGATGCTAACGGCAGCGGCCGCGGTGAACCACAAGTGGTTCAAGGGGCTGAATCTGCTGGTAAGTGTGCTCTAAGAAATATTTTGAGTCAGATTAACGGCGGTGAACCCGTTAAGTTTAAAGGTACCTATTCAGGATTTATGGTTTCTTTAGGGCCTGCTTGGGGTGTGGCCTCTCTTGTTAATACTTTTCATCTGAGCGGCTTTTTCGCCATCTTAATGAAAGACATAGTGGACATGATTTACTTCATGGAAATCTATTCTGGTCATTATCTCTTTCATTATATTATGGATGAATGGTTCAGAATTAAGCGCCCAACTTTGTGGCGCGGCAATCTTAACCGGTATGGCAATGTCTTATGGACTGTACCTTTGAGAATTTACTTAGGCTTAATGTGGTTAGTAGACTGCTGGTATAAAGTTCAAGGCAGTGGTTCTTGGTTTACCAACAAATTGCAACTGCATTTTCCATGGCTTGTGCAAGCTGCAACTAGTGGTGCTTCACAAAAAGCTGCCGCTACTACAGCAGCAAGTGGCAAGGCAGCGACTTCTGCTGCTCCTGCACTATTTTCCCTAAACTATGACTATGGTCACTCACCAATGGCTGTTTTTGATAAAATGCCAAACTGGGTACAATCAATGACTAAAGTCATGATTCCTAACAAGGATGCGGCATTAGTTGCTCAAAAGACAATGACGTGTTTGGAAATTGCATTAGGAATTATGCTGGTTTTAGGATTATGCACGTGGTTTGCCGGTGGCATGAGTGCAATTTTTGTAGCTATTTTCTGTTTATCAGGAATGAACTATTGGGTAAATGTTTGGATGATATTTGCGGCAATAGCAGTTATGAACGGCTCTGGTAGAGCATTTGGTCTGGACATGTGGTTTGTTCCGTGGCTAGAAAAGAAGCTTACTAAGCTGAGATATGGTGTCTTGAAGCCAATTTATCATGTCGATAAAAACGGAGTAAAGAACTAACAATGCTAACTCTAAAAAGTCCTATGGTTTTATCTGTAAGACTTTTTTAGTTTTATTGTTAGTGAGGTAATACATGAAAATTTTAAAGAAGCTTAAACTTGGTGATTTTTTAATAATAGTAGTTTTATTAATCATTAGTTTTACTCCTTTTTATATGTTGCACAATCAGGAAAAAGCTGACGATCAAATTATAGGAATCGTCAAAATTAATAATCGTGAAGTGAAAAGACTTTCTTTGGCTAAAGATCAGAAATGGCGTTATCAAAAAAATGGTAGAATTAATATTGTACAAATAAAAAAGCACAAGATTCGGGTAATTGATGCCAATTGTAAGGATCAAGTATGTGTTAAAGAAGGCTGGAAAAGCGAAAGCGGGGATACAATAGTCTGTCTGCCACATAAATTTTTAATTGAGCTAAAAAATAAAAATCAAATTGACGATAATAAATAGATTTAAATA
Source organism: Lactobacillus melliventris (assembly GCF_042679465.1). Classification (NCBI taxonomy): domain Bacteria; kingdom Bacillati; phylum Bacillota; class Bacilli; order Lactobacillales; family Lactobacillaceae; genus Lactobacillus; species Lactobacillus melliventris. Next base: position 7,297 of record NZ_JBHTMT010000006.1, read on the forward strand.
TTATGACTGAAACAAATAATTATTTACGCACATATGTGTTTACAGGAATTCTATGCTCACAAGGAATTATTCTTAGTGTTGTTGAGCAAATGTTTCCTTCGCCCTTTTTCTTTGCACCTGGTGCCAGGCTTGGTTTAACTAATATTATAACGATGATCGCATTAATGATTTTACCTTTTAATAATTGTATTTTACTGACATTTTTGCGCCTGGTGCTAACTGCTCTGATGACAGGAGGTACTGGTACCTTTTTATTTGCTGCAGCAGGGTCATTTTTAAGTCTGTTTTTAATGAAATTATTTTTACCGCTGGTTCCCAGATTTATCAGCATAATGGGGGTATCAATTCTTGGCGGCGTATGTCATAATTTTGGTCAATTATTAATTGCAGCGCTGCTAGCACATAGTAAATATGTTTTATTGTATCTGCCTTTATTGACAGTATTCGGAATTCTTTCTGGAACAATAGTTGGTCTTGTCAGCAGCTACTTATTGCATTATGTTGATGCATTGAGTTTTATCAAAGGAATAATTAATAAAGGTAATTAACATGTCAAGGCTAGAAAAAGAGTTACAGCAAGTCCAAAATACAATTCAAAAAAATATCCGGACGCCAAAAGGTAAACTGGGAGAAGCAGTCAGATATGCGTTTTCTAAGCCTGGCAAGCAATTACGTCCTAGTTTCGTTCTATTATTTGGAGAAATGGGCGAAAGCAATAGGGAACAGAAATTAATTAATATTGCCGGTTCGATTGAAATACTGCACAATGCCACTCTAATTCATGACGATATCATTGATAATTCAAATGTTAGAAGAGGCAGGGCATCGGTCCAGGCTAAATATGGTAAAACTATAGCATTATATGCCGGAGACTTCTTATTTGCTTTGTCATTACAGCTGCTAAGTGAAAACACTTCAAAGATAACAAATCTGCGTGCAAACGGCAGCATTATGCAAAAAATACTTGCAGGTGAAACCACTCAGTTTGGTAATGAATATGATATTACAATTACGGAAGAAGAATATCTTGAACAGATTCGGGGCAAAACGGCTAGTTTATTTGGTTATGCCTGCTATATTGGTGCTCTTGAAGGTGGGCTTAGTAAAAGACTGGCCAGAAGTGCTCAGCAAGTAGGTCTGCTATTTGGTCAGGCATTTCAACTGCGGGATGATATATTAGATTACACCGCTTCTACTGCTGAATTAAAAAAGCCGGTATTATCAGATGTAGTTAACGGTGTTTATACTGGGCCGCTAATTTTTGCACTGAAAAAAGATTCTTCTGGTAAATTGAAAGATTTAGTGAAGAAGGGTAAGAAACTCAATTCTGCTCAATTGGAGCAAATTGACCTTCTGGTGAGTGAATTAGGTGGAATTAGGCATGCACAAGATTTAGCAAATGACTTTACAAATAGCGCATTGGCGCTACTTGAGAAAAATTTTGCCGAGTATCCTGGATATGAAAAGGTCGCTGATATTGTCCGTAAAATGCTTACCAGAAATTGTTAATTATAAAAAAAGAGGTTGACTTAATGTTTGCTATGACCTCCAAATTAGGAGTCAAAACAATTCAACCTCTTTTATTTTGATAAAAATATTTAAAAGTTAGCTAAATTAATTGTTAATTTTAGATCTATGCCTTTTTAGGTTTACGAGTGAAACCAAATATGACTTGTAAAATCACCAGAACGCAGTAAGCCAGCAGCATGTAAACCAAAAGACTAATGTCTGCTCTAGTGGAAGCAAACCAGTACCACTGATTCCCTTCAGTACTATAGATTAAATCAGCCAGACCTATTAAAGCTAAAATCAAAACATTAATAATTGCAAAAATCCATAAGTTGCCATTTTCATGTTTAGCAACATATATAATCGACCAGGCTGCTGACCATATTCCCCAAAGACCGGTAGCAGCAATTATAATCCAGTAAAAAACCGTAGCAAACATATTTATGCCTCCTCAATAATTCTATTTTACCATAAAGCTCACAAAATCACATGTTTATTTGGCACTATTTATGATGGTGATTAATCAAGAATTTTTTCTAAGAATAAATTTAATAGAAAAGTCTTAAAGCTTTGCTAAAAATAATTGTAAATTTATCTTGACATGCTAATGTTCTTTTTTTATAATTCTAAGTATTAAATTAAATTTTGGGAGGTGATTTTAATGAAAGCTAAATATTTAAATATGCGAAGTAATGCTAAAAATATTATTGCCCAAAATTTAATTGCCTTGTTGTTGTCGCGTAGGACTTAGCTTGAATAGATTACTTCTAGTAATTTTACATGTTGAGCCCTTGTTTGCGTCTAATGAATGGGGCTTGACTAATAACTAATTTAAGCCTCATTCATTAAGTGAATGAGGTTTTTGGTTACCAAGCTATTTATAAGGAGAAAATGATGAATAAATTTTCAAAGAGAATGTTGCGTGTCCTGACGTTGGGAATGGCTGGCTTAGCGTTAGCAGGCTGTTCAGTAGCAAAAAGCGGGGGAGGCAAGGGTACACACCAAGATAAAGATACAGTCAAGGTCGGGATTAATATTGAGTTGTCTGGTACTGCTGCCGGCTACGGCAGTGCCGAAAAACAAGGTATAGTTCTAGCCGCTTCTGAAATTAATAAGGCTGGTGGAATTAACGTCAATGGGCATAAGAAGAAGCTTAAGTTGCTTATCCGTGATAACAAGTCCTCAATTGCTACTTCGGCTTCAGTCGCTGCACAATTGGTAACCAAGGATAAAGTGGCTGCAGTTGTAGGGCCAGCTACTACTAACTGCGGTACGGCAGAAATTCCTAATGTTACCAAGGCTTCTGTTCCCTGCGTTAGTCCATCCGCAACTGATCCAAACTACACTAAACAGAAGGACGGCAAAGTGCAACCTTATGCCTTCAGAGCCTGCTTCCAAGATACATTCCAAGGAAAGAGCGCAGCTAAGTTCGTCGACAATAAGCTGAAAGCCAAACGGGTAGCTGTCTATGCTGATAACTCCAGTGATTATGGTACAGGTTTAGCTAAAGCCTTCAAGGAAACTTATAAAGGCAAGATTGTAGACAGTCAAACATATTCTGCCGGTGATAAAGACTTCAACGCTGTTTTAACTTCATTTAAATCTAAGAAGATCGATGCTATTTATGTACCCGGCTATTACACAGAGCTTGGTTTGATCATAAAGCAAGCACGTCAGATAGGTCTAAAAGCTCCAATCGTTGGTGGTGACGGCATGTGTGATCCTAAACTAGTTCAAATAGCAGGTGCTAAAAATGCAACTAATATTTATTACACCACGCCATTTTCAACTAATGTAGCTGCTAAAAACCCAGATTCAAAAGCTGCTAAGTTTATCAAAGCATACAGAGCTCGTTACCATTCAGAAGCGCCAACGTTTTCAGCTTTAGCTTATGATGCAGTTTATTTAGTAAAAGCGGCGATTGAGCAACAAAAATCCGATGATTCCGTTAAAGTTGCTGCAGGTCTGGCTAAGATAAAAGACTTTGATGGTGTTACTGGTAGGATTACTATGGATAAGTTCCATAATCCTGAAATGCCAATCGCTATTGAAAAATTGACTAATGGTAAAGTAAGCGACTCATTTCGTGTTGAGTAAATAAAAATAAAAGGAGTGCTTAAATTTGCAAACAGTTTTACAGCAAATCATTAATGCCTTGTCACTGGGATCAATTTATGCCTTGCTGGCATTAGGCTACAGCATGGTTTATGGCATTATTAACTTAATTAACTTTGCTCATGGCGATATTTATATGTTAGGTGCATTCTTTGCTTACTATGTGATTAATGCTTGGCATTTTAACTTTATTACAGCACTGCTTTCTGCAATGATTATTGGTGCAGTTTCTGGTGTAGTGATTGAATATTTTGCTTATCGACCACTACGTAAATCACCTCGAATAGCTGTATTGATTACGGCTATTGGTGTTTCGTTCTTACTGGAAAATGGTATGTCATATTTTGTAGGTTCAAATGCTCGCAGTTTTCCGCAAGTAATTGAACAGGTTAATTACAATATTGGTGGGGTACAGATTTCAAACGTTCAAATTTTGATTTTGGCTACTGCCTTGATTTTAATGGTTTCATTACAATTGATTATTCAAAAAACTAAGATGGGGCGGGCGATGCGTGCAGTTTCTGTCGATCCTGCTGCAGCTGAATTAGTTGGTGTTAATGTTAATCATACAATATCATTTACCTTCGCTTTAGGTTCTGCCTTAGCTGGGGCTGCAGGTATTTTAATTGGACTGTATTATAACCAAATTGATCCTTTAATGGGAATGACGCCTGGTATTAAGGCGTTTGTGGCTGCCGTTTTAGGTGGAATTGGTTCAGTACCTGGAGCATCTCTTGGTGGCTTCTTAATCGGAATTTTAGAGACATTTTTCCAGTCAATTGGCTTGTCGGCATATAAAGATGCAGTCGTTTATCTGGTATTAATAGTTATTTTGCTTTTCTTACCTGCTGGCATTTTTGGCAAAAATACTAAAGAGAAGGTGTAGGTGGCAAAATGAAATCGAATTGGAAATACATTTTGTCGTGGCTGTTATTAATGGTAGGCGGATTTTACCTAATCAATGCTTTGATAATGGTTGGCGTCATAGATGATTTTATTGAAAACATGCTGGTCACGATTGGAATAAATATTATCTTAGCAACTGGCTTGAACCTGATTATCGGCTTCAGTGGTCAATTTTCTCTTGGTCATGCAGGTTTTATGGCAATAGGAGCATACGCTACTGCAATTATTACTCAGCGTATGAGTAGTGAAGCTGGCTTTTTAATCTCAATGCTCGTAGGTGTGCTGATAGCCATTGTAATTGCTGCGGTTATTGGTACGGCAACTTTCATTCGCTTAAAGGGTGACTATTTAGCAATCGCAACTCTAGGAGCAGCTGAAATTATTCGGAATGTCATTAATAATTTGAAAATTACTGGTGGAGCAGCCGGATTGTACAATATTCCGCAATTATGTTCATGGCCTACTGTTTATATTTTAGTTTGTGTAACTACAATTATCTTGACGAATTTTATTCGTTCGAAAAATGGTCGAGCAATTAAGGCTGTGCGGGAAGATGAAATAGCTGCTGAAGCAATGGGTATTAATACTACCAAATGGAAATTAGCTGCTTTTGTCTTAGGAGGCGCGACAGCTGCAATTGCCGGCAGTCTCCATGCTTCATTCTTACAAACAATCTCACCTTCAAACTTTGGCATTATGGAATCAATCTCTATATTAGTTATTGTTGTTTTGGGTGGTGTTGGCAGTATGACTGGCACATTTGTAGCAGCAATCGTTTTAGGAGTTTTAGACACCGTTTTACAAAGCTTTGGTGCATTAAGAATGGTGATCTATGCTATAGTTTTAATATTAATCATGATTTTCAAGCCATCGGGACTTTTAGGTAACTGGGAATTCTCCCTTAAAAATTTAACCCGCCACTTCGGTAAAAAGGAAAGGAGCTAGATATGCCACACTTATTAGATGTTGACCACGTAGTGCGAAAATTTGGTGGGTTGACTGCCGTTAATGATGTTTCACTTCATCTGGACAAGCACGAACTAGTTGCCTTGATTGGACCTAATGGTGCTGGTAAAACCACTTTGTTCAACTTGCTAACTGGAATGGTGCAAGTCACTAGCGGAAAGATTAATTTACAAGTTGATGATCAAAATTATGATTTAACCCATAAAAGTGCAGTTCAAATAGCAGATTTAGGATTGTCCCGTACATTTCAAAATATTCGCTTATTTAAAGACTTAACAGTAATGGATAATGTTTTAACTGCAATGACAAATGAATATAAGGAAAACTTTTTAACAACAGTTTTTCGCTTACCGAATTTCTATAAAACCGAAAAGGAAATGAGAGCAGCCGCCCAAAAATTACTGGCAATTTTTGATTTGACAGAAAATGAACAAACTCTAGCTAAGAACCTGCCCTATGGAACGCAAAGACGTCTAGAGATAGTTCGAGCATTAGCAACACATCCGCAGATTCTTTTCTTGGATGAACCAGCGGCGGGGATGAACCCTGAGGAAACGGCAGATTTGACTAACCTTATTAAGTATATTCAAAAAGAATTCCAAATCACGGTTTTGCTGATTGAACACGATATGTCTTTGGTCATGAACTTGGCGGAAAGGATCTACGTACTTGATCAAGGTGAAATACTGGCTACCGGATCACCTGAAGAAATCAAAGCAAATCCTAAAGTTATAGAAGCATATCTAGGAGAGGGTGATGACTAGATGGCAATGTTAGAAGTTCATGACCTGTCTGTAAATTATGGTGTTATTCAGGCTGTCAAGAATGTCAGCTTTGAAATTAACCAGGGTGAAATTGTAACCCTGATTGGTGCAAATGGTGCTGGCAAATCAACTATTGTTAAAACCATTTCTGGTTTACTTAAACCTAAAAGCGGTCAAATTTTTTACCTTGGAGAAGAAATTGATCATAAAAGTGCACCGCAAATTGTGAATGCGGGTATTTCACAAGTAGCTGAGGGTCGGCATATCTTTGCTGGCATGACTGTAATGGAAAACCTGCAGATGGGTGCATTTTTACAAAAAAATCATGACGAAGTTTCTAAGACGTATAAAGAGATTTTTGAACGTTTCCCAATTTTACAAAAAAGACGAAGTCAGGATGCTGCCACTTTATCTGGTGGTGAACAGCAAATGTTGGCAATGGGGCGTGCCTTAATGGCTAAGCCTAAATTGTTACTACTTGATGAGCCTTCAATGGGTTTATCACCCTTATATATTCAAGAAATTTTTAAAATTATTAAAGAACTAAACGAAAAAGGTACGACTATTTTGTTAATTGAACAAAATGCTAAACAGGCATTATCAATTGCAGATCGGGGCTATGTATTGGCTACCGGTGTAGTGCAATTAAGTGGTACCGGTCAAGAACTATTGGCTAACCCAGAGGTGCAGAAAGTATACTTTGGCGGTTAGTACATAATAAAACTGTTGTAGTGACTGTGAGAGTAATTCATTATTAAGTCACATGTTCAAGCACTTAAAATTTACATAAAGTTCTGAGGAGGTAATTTTGATGACAACGAAATCTTTAAACAAACAAAATAATATTAATATCTTTCAAACTCAGAATTTAGTTGCCTTGTTGTTGGAGCACAGGACTTAACGTGTATGAATTACATTATGTAATTTAAAAGCAGTTAAGCCCTAGTTTGCGTGTCAATGATTGGGGTTTAACTAATTAATAATTTGAGCCTCATTCATTGAATTGAATGAGGCTTTTTGGTTGGCATTTTAATTAATTTTAGAGAGTAAAGGAACTAAAAGATGGATAATATTAGTGGTATTAAAAAAGTAATGAGTGTTGTTGTTACTGGTGTGGCGGCTTTCATGCTGGCAGGCTGTACTGTAGCAAAAAGTAGTGGTAATACTGGTACTAAACAAGATAATAAAACTGTCAAGATTGGTGTTAACATGGAATTGTCTGGAGCTGCAGCTGGCTATGGCAATGCTCAAAAGCAGGGAATTGAACTAGCCGTTAGTGAAATTAATAAAAAGGGCGGCATTGACGTTAACGGTCAAAAGAAGAAAATTAAGCTCATTGTGCGTGATAATAAAACAGCAATTGCCACGTCTGCTTCCGTTGCGGCTCAATTAACTAATAAAGATAAAGTTGCAGCAATAGTGGGACCGGCCACTACTAATGCGGGTACAGCCGAAATACCTAATATTACTAAAGCAAAAGTGCCAAGTGTCAGTCCTTCAGCGACGGATCCGAATTACACTTTACAAAAGAATGGCAAAGTACAGCCATTTGTTTTTAGAGCATGCTACCAAAATAACTTTCAAGGTAGCAGTGCTGCCAAGTTTGTAATGAATAACGTTAAAGCAAAAAGAGTAGCCGTTTACAGTGATAACTCAAGTGATTATGGCAATGGTCTGGCTAAAGCATTTAAGAAAGCATATAAAGGTAAAATTGTTGATAGTCAAACTTTTTCAGAAGGTGACAAGGACTTTAACGCTGTTTTAACTTCGTTTAAAGCAAAGAAGGTTGATGCCATTTACGTTCCTGGTTATTACACTGAAGTGGGTTTAATAATTAAGCAAGCACGTCAAATTGGTATTAAAGTGCCAATTATTGGCAGTGATGGTATGGCTGATCCGAAACTGGCCCAGATAGCTGGAGCTAAAAATGCAAGCAGAATCTACTACACAACACCATTTTCAACTCAAGTAGCTGCAAAAGATCCCACAGCTTCTAAATTTATGCAGAGTTTTAAGAAGCGTTACCATGAAGAAGCACCAACCTTTTCAGCGTTAGCTTATGATGCTGTATATATGATTAAAGAAGCAATCGAAAATGAAAAATCTGATGATTCTGCCAAAATTGCTAAAGGGTTAAGCAATATCCAAAACTTTACTGGTGTAACCGGCAAAATTAATGTTGATAAAAATCATAATCCTGAAAAGCCACTGGCAGTAGAGGAATTAGTCAATGGTAAAGTAGGAAAAACTTTTAAAACTGAATAATTTTGTTAAAAAATAATAAAAGGCTCACTGATGATGTGAACCTTTTTGTTTTCAAAATATTAACCCTATGGAAATTAGTAATTCAGACTTAAAACCTGGTATTTTCAATAATCGTATAATCTCGTTGATCGTATCGGTTGCGACTAATCGAATATTCAATAGGTTTGCCATTAGTTAACCAGACTATTTGTTCCAGTTCAAGCATAGGGTCATCTTTCTTAGCTGCCAGATATTTCTGATCATATTCATCAGACTTAGTAGCTTTGATTTTGCGATACGCATGACCAAATTTTAGCTTTAAGTTTTGGTGAATGTAATTATATATGGATGAATGCAAAATATCAGTATTTAAGTTGGGAACTAAATTGACTGGCATATAAGTATGCTCAATGACAAGAGGATTATCATCTACAAGTCTTAGTCGAATGATATTATAAACCGGGTCAGAGCTAGTCAAATTAAGGTTTTTTTGAATTTGCTTATTAGGGAAACCAACAGAGAACTTAATAATTTTACTTTTAATATCATCTGTTTTCATCAATTCCATTAAGCCGGTAAACACATTGGCCGGAGAATCAATTTTACTGCGAATAGGGATATCACTCGATACAAAAGTGCCTAAACCAGACTGCTTATAAATTATCCCTTTTCTCTCCAAGCCGTCTAAAGCTTTTTTGACGGTTAATCGACTAACTCCTAGTTCATTAGCCAAAGCTTGTTGATTAGGTAATAAATCCCCAGCTTGATAGGTACCAGCTTTAATTCTACTAACAATAGTTTGGACAACTCCTAAATATTTTGCCTTTGCCATCCTTTAGTCACCACTATTCTTAAAATTTTTTGATTTTTATCATAAAAAAGATGTCACATTTAATTTTAGCATTATTTGTGACATCTTTTTACTTATTTATTTGTTACTTGTTCTTGTTCTTGCATTAATAACATTTTATCGTACTTCTTTGCAAACGGCCAATAGACGGCTGTCGAAATTAGTAATGTGCAGGCCTGCCAAATTGCCATCTTCCAACCGCCTATTAAGAATCCGGAAATAACTGCCGGTGTTGTCCACGGTGCCGCTACTCCGTTAAGAGGAGGTACAATTCCCAATTTGATTACGAAATATGTTGAAGCTGCCACTATTACTGGCGTTAAGAAAAATGGCACAGCCAGCATAGGATTCATCACGATTGGTATACCAAACAAAAATGGTTCATTAATATTAAAAATACCAGGAACTAGTTCCAGTTTACCAATTGATTTTAGTTGTTCAGATCTTGCTGCTACTAAACAAAATACGATCAAGCCAATTGTTATTCCTGAACCGGTCAGGTTAATGAAGTTGTTATAAAACTCATTAGTAACAATGTGGGCACCATTGGCAAATGTCAATTTTCCTGCCGCAAATAGTCGAGCATTGTCAGCAGTATTGGCTTGTAGCATTGGTGCAACTAAAGAACCCATGATTAAGCCACCATGAACTCCAAAGAACCAGAAGAACGGAACTAAAAATCCGATTGCCAGCGCTCCACCAAATGAGTCTGATATTCCTTGCAGTGGGATTTGTAATGTGTTGTAAATCCAGTTCAAAAAGTCGGTGTGTGCAAACGAACTGAAGCCTGCAAAAATTAACATTGCTCCAATGAGAATAATCCCAGCTGGAATCATTGCAGTAAACTGATTGGATACTGCGGGTGGGACAGATTCGGGCATCTTGATAGTCCAGCCGGCTTTCATAATTTTACTGTAAATCCAGCCAACAAGTAATCCGATAATGATAGCGGCAATCATCCCGTCGCCACCAAGCCATTTGGTATTAATAACGCCAGTAACCGGTGACTGCAAAAATGCTTGTAAAGCATGTGGTAATTTGTCAATGTTTTCAGTAACGGCCTTACCAGTCATGATTGTAGTATTACCATTAGTAATTCCGCCAGCCAAAGCAGCTTTGAGGGGATTATCTATACTTAAATTCTGTAACATGATAAATACAGCTGCAGAAGTTAAGGCCGGTGCTAAAGGTTCAAACTTTTCGTTTTTAACATAGACATAAGCTATACCAATAGCTGCCCATAAACCCATCAACTGGAAAGTAGTGTTATTTGCCTGGGCAAAGAAAGCACCCCAGCCTGACGCATTAATTGCATTAGCAACTGCAGGAATTGGAATATTGCCGAGAATTAAAAATATCGACCCGATAATGATAAACGGTAGTGAATAGACCATACCATTTTGTAAGGCAACTATTGCTTTAGTGTTAACGAATTTCATTATTGGAGGCAATATCTTTTTGTTAATAAAGGCACTGAAACCTGATTTTTCTTGATTAGCCATTATAATTCATCTCCATTATTTTTAAATGTTTTTTGAAACCAATAAAATGATTTTTTGGGTATTCTTTTTAAATCTTTTATATCATGATTTGATCTATTGACGTAAACCGCCCCGTAGCGCTTTTCCATATCGCCCTGAGAGCTGGGAATATCTATTAACCCCCAGCCTAAATACCCTAAAACTTGAGCACCATCTAAAAAAATTGCATCTTTCATAGCTTTGATGTGCTCTTGGTGATAGTCAATACGCTGATCATCCTGAATCATGTGTTGCCCATCCCACTTTTCTCTCAGGCCAATGCCATTTTCAATAGGAAAAATCGGGATATGGTAGTGATTGTACATAGTAGTGATCGCATTTCTAAAACCAAGGGGGTCGATTGTCCAGCCCCATTGATTCGTCTTAACGTATTTTGCCGGTACACCACCTTGTAATAAGTAGCGGTTAGGTGCTTCGCCTTTTGGAAGATGATCACTTGACAACACCCATGAAGAATAATAAGAAAAAGCGAGAAAATCAGCTTGTGCCTTTTTCATATCAGCTATGTCTTCTTCAGTTATGTCCATATTAATGTCATTATTTTTAGCATATTGTAGGACTTCTGGGGAGTACCCCCGACCCGTATCAGCATCATAAATATTAAAATTTAAAAATTCTTGCACTTGTTTAGCTGCCCAAACATCTTCGGGCTTGCTGGTCTGCGGGTAAATTTGTTGGTAGGCTAACATACCGCCAATCTTGACATCAGTAAAGTTTTCATGAATGTAGTTGGATAATTTTATGTGACACATCATTGTATGATGAAAAATGGTATACATGTCAGATAAGCTTTTATCGCCATTTTGGTATCCAGAAATATTGAAGGCTTGGTCTTGGAAATATAAGTTATGTTCATTGAATACAATCCAATATTTAACGCGATCAGAGAAATGATCAATCATTTTTTTGCCAAATCTGATAAAAGCATTAACAACGTGTTTTGAAATAAAACCATTGTATGCTTGAGCTAATTTAAGCGGCATATCAAAATGATAGAGACAGACCATTGGCTCAATTCCGCGCTCAAGCATAGCGTCAATTAAATGATCATAAAATTCTATGCCTTTCTCATTAAATGGACCATCTCCGTTTGGACAAACTCGTGACCATGAAATTTGAATACGATACATATTCATATTCATTTCTTTCATGATATCGAGGTCTTCTTTATATCTATGGTATTCATCGATTGCTACATGCCAGTCTGACGTGTTGGCAGAAGGCTGGCGAATATCATAGACTGATAAACCTTTTCCATCTTCGTTCCAAGCGCCCTCAGTTTGCATACTTGAAACAGAATTTCCCCAAAAAAAGCTTTTTGGCAACTTTCTTTGTTCTTTCATTCAGTCGCACTCCTTTTATGCAAGTGTTTACAAATTACACATAAAGTATATATTTTTAAAAAAGTAAAATCAATACTTTATTTATAAAAATATATACTTAAAGGCAAAATAAAAAATACTTCGAAAAAATTTCGAAGTATTAAATAGCAGTTATTAAAGCTTTTGTGCTACTACTGAAAAAATTAATGGCACTTGTGGTAAATTTGTTGGCTGTATCCAGCCTTCTTGGTCTTTATCATAGATTAATGAAGGTAAAGACTGCCAATCACTAACCTGATGTTCTCCGACATTTTTAATAGTCAAACCGGCATTAATTAATGTATTAATAATTTCTGCAAAATCATGCGCCCAATTATGATTAGTTTGATGTTTAATTTTTCCAGTAGAATTTGGGGTATATGAAGCATCTGATTCATAGGTATTTTCAGTGCCACTAAAGTAATTAAACTTAATTTCCAGTCCAGCATTATCCAGTGCAAACAGTAGTGGATGATTATCGCGAATCATAAAAATACCACCGGGCGCTAACAATTGCGCAATTGATTGTGCCCAAGACTTTAGTTCCGGTAGCCAGGTAATCGTACCGGCACTGGTTACGATTATATCAAATTTACCTGTTTTTTCTGGTAAAGCTTTTGCGGCATAACGGGCGTCACCTTCTACATAGGTGATTGGAGTATTAGCCTCATTAGCTAGCTTGCGAGCATATTTTAAAGCTACAGGTGAAAAGTCAAGGCCATAGACATCTTTAGCACCTAGACGTGCCCAGCTAAGAGTATCATCACCAATGTGGCATTGCAGATGAAGTAGTCGTTTGTTTTTAACCGTATTATGAGATAAGTATGGCTTGAGTACGGCGAAGTCACGCTTAACAGTTGTAGTAACAGCACTTTTATCTTTAACAAACTGAGTGAGATCGCCATAGCCACCATTTGCATGTACAACAGCACGGTCATTCCAGTTGTTTAAATTGTCAGTGATTTCCGAGTGCTCATTTTCTAATTGCATAAATTTTCTCCTATAATTAAAGAAAATACTACAGTTTCAGTTTGTCATATGAAACAATTTTCATTTCTTTATCCGTCATATTCATTATGGTAATTGAAGCGTTACGAGGCCGCTTTTTAATTTCAAAATCTCCGTAGCGATCAGCAATGCTGTGGATGGTAAAGCCATGAGTAACAAGTAAGATGTTTTCTGCGCCATCTAACTGGCTGATTAATTTAAACCCCTTATCTAGTCTTTGCCAATACTCATGGGCATTCTCAGCGTCATGAAACGGATCGGCTTCTTTAATCCAATCTTTAACAGTGTCTAGTGATTCGTTTTTAAGCATTTCTGCGTGGCTGGTGTAACCATGAGGGCCGCTAATCATTTGCCAAGCAGCATCCGAATCCATACCTTCAAAATAGCCGTAAAAATGTTCACGGAAAAATGGGGTGGCAATGTGCTGAATTTCATCATGATTAATGTTGTGCTTAATAATAATATCGCAAGTATCACTTGCTCTCTTAAGATCACTTGACAAGGCAATATCAAAAGGAATGTCTTTCAAAACTTTTCCCACTTGTTCTGCGCCTGCTATTCCTTTTTCTGTTAGTGGTGTGTCACACCAGCCCTGCATTTTGTTATAGCGATTAATATAGGTTTCACCGTGACGCACAATATATATTCTTTTCATTTTACTCCTCGCAAATTTTTAACTTATTTCCCGTATAATTTTTCAACTTTGGCAACATCAACTGGCTCAATTGAGTAGAGCGAACCAGTTGGATACATTACCGAAACGCCATTATTATGTTTAAGACCTATTGCATGTCCCAATTCATGTTCAACAGTATTAAGAATGCGTTGATACGTATAATTATATGGTGAGAAATTTTGTAAATAATAAATGTTTAGCCTGGTTAAAGCAGAGTACATAATCCCGGTTTTAACGTAATAATGAAAGGTAGTATAACCGGCATAGTTCGTGTTGGGACTGTAAATCTGCTCTATCACAATCTTAGCATTTTTCTTGCTTTTAGCTTGGGTAAAAGTAAAGGCTTTAGTATCATTCCATGCTTTAATCGCGTCATTAGTAGCGGAAACCAGTTCTTGATTATCATTAAGATCAATGTAGACCGAAGCTGTGGGCTTTTTCCAGCGCCAAGAAGTTGCAACAGCGACATGCTTCTTTTTACTTTTTTTACTTTTTTTCTTTTTGGCCTTTTTGGCATAAACAGTCTGCGAAGACCAGTTAGTTAAAGGGTTATCAGCAACGGGAGTTATTGCACTTCCAATTGTCAGAATTGCAACTAGTGCACACGCTAATTTAGAGAAAAAATGACGAAAATTTTTCATACTTTAATCACTCCATTATCTTACATTATATAAGAAAAATGGTGAAAGTATCATATTTTACTAACTTTAGCATATTAAATTATAGTCATAAACTGCCTAAATTATCTTAATTGCCCCTATTTTACTGGTTGAAAAAATAAGTGCAGGATTTTAATATAAACCGATTTCATGGTAAAATAGAATGCAAGTTTTGAAAAAATAGGTGAGTTTATGACAAAAGCGATGGATGATAAAGAATTTGAGCAAAAACATCTCGACCGGATTTTGAAAATGATTAGAGCTAAAAAGTCCGAGTTGTCTTCGTCAATTAAGTCCGCTGAAGGTGAGGCCCAAGATCTTAATTCACACTTTTTTGATGATGTAAAACTAGATTATGACGGTTATTCAACGTCAATGGAAACTGCATTGTCTATTCACCAACAGCAGCAACTGCTTGATGAACGTCAAAATGCCTGGCAACATGCCGCAAAGCAACTGAGTACAGTGCAAAAGTTAGAACAAAGGCCATATTTTGCCAGAGTAGATTTTAAAGAGAACAAGGAGAAGCCAGAGACTATTTATATTGGTTTGGGCTCCTTTGCTGATAAAAATAACCATTTTCTGATTTATGATTGGCGGGCACCAATTTCTTCAATTTATTATGATGGGAAAATTGGGAAAGTTTCTTATATGTCACCTGAAGGTGAAATTACCGTTGATATGACTAAAAAGCGGCAGTTCATGATTAAGGATGGCAAGATCGTTAATATGTTTGATACCAATGAATCCATTGGCGATCAAATGCTGCTGGAAGTTTTGGGTGAAAAATCCGGCACCCAGATGAAATCAATTGTGACTACTATTCAGCGTGAGCAGAATAAGATCATTAGAAATACCAGTGCCGACTTGCTTTTTGTTCAAGGTGCAGCTGGTTCTGGTAAAACTTCTGCCATCTTGCAAAGAATAGCTTACCTGCTTTATCGCTATCGGGGCAACCTCACTAGTAGTGATGTCATTATGTTCAGTCCAAACCAATTGTTTAACGATTACATCAAGAATGTTTTACCTGAAATGGGTGAACAAAACATGGTGCAAATGACCTATTGGCAGTTTGTGGCGAGAAGACTGCCGGGAATGACAGTCGAAAACTTGTTTGACCAATTTGAAGATAGTGCAGCTGATTCCGCCATTAGTCAGTTTAAGGACTCTACCAACTTCTTTAATTTATTACATCATTATGCTAAGCACCTTAATAATCGGGGGGTAATTTTTAAAAATATTTACTTCCGCAATAAAAAGAAGCCATTTTTTACGAAAGAAAAAATCAGTGAACTCTACTATTCATTTAATTCCAACTATAATTTAAGCAACAGAATTGACGCTACACGTGAAGAATTAATTAAGTCACTTAATCGTAAAATTAATGGTGAAACTAAAAAGGCGTGGGTATCGGATGCAATTCAAAACCTCAGCCAGGAACAATTGAATGCTTTGTATGATCGACCGGATCAAGAATTTGAATCTGAAGAAAAAGAAGAAAAATTCCTCAGCCGTAAAATCGTGGTCAAAGCACTGGAAAAAGTTTTCCAGCAAATAAGACGCAATAATTTTATTAACATGCGTGCCCAATATCTGAGCTTTTTACGTGCAGTTCCTAAAATGACTGATTTAGCTAAATGGCAAATTAGCGAAAAAGACTGGGAAAAACATGTTGAAGATGTTAAGCAAAGCTTTATGAAACATTATATTCATATGAATGATGTTTCAGCGTATTTGTATCTTTATGATCTAATTACGGGTCGTCACGTGGATTATGAAATGCGCTATGCTTTTATTGATGAAATTCAAGATTATACCCCGTTTCAACTTTGTTATCTCAAGTATAATTTTCCCCGCGCCAAATTTACAATGCTGGGTGACTTAAATCAGGCTATTTTTACTAAAGACGAAAGCAGGAGCCTGCTTAAGCAGATTAGTGGTCTGTTTGATCCTGAAAAAACTGATGTGGTGCAATTAACCAAATCATATCGCTCAACCAAGCAACTGACAGAATTTACCAAACAAATTTTGCGGCAAGGCGAAAAAATTGAATCATTTAACCGTCAAGGGCCTAAACCGGTTCTGTGGGGGCGGTCTAATAATACTGCTGCTATGCAGGTACTAGAACAAATTTTAAGTGAAAATGATCAAGCCAAATTGACAACGGCGATCATCACCAAAGATTTAGCCAGCGCGAAAATTGTAGCGCAGCAACTAAAAGAGGATAGGGTGAAGGCGACGCTAATTGCTACTGCCAATCAACGTTTGGTAGATGGTACTCTTGTCATCCCGTCATATTTGGCTAAGGGTCTGGAATTTGACGCAGTCATTATGTGGGCTGCTTCGAAAGAAAATTATCATCGCATTGATGAAACACAACTTGTCTACACAATTACTTCTCGTGCAATGTACAAGCTTGATATTATTTATGCAAACGAAAAGAGTCCACTTCTTGAAGTAGACCCGGAAACGTATATAGAAAAATAGGTGATTCTATGACTGAAAGTGAAAAATTTACGTTTAAAACAGTTGCGCAAATGACTGGGCGGGAAATGTTTTGCGTTGCTCGTTTGCGGATAGATACATTTGTAACGGAACAGGGAATTACTGTACCCGAGCTGGATGACGAAGATTTGGATGCTATTCAAGTCTATTTACTGAATGATCAAAAAACAAACGCTCTGGCTGTTTGCCGCATTTTTCAAGAAAAAGACAAGTGGCTGGTAGGTAGAGTAGCAGTTGCTACAGCGGCCCGCGGGCAAAAACTGGGTACCAAAATGATGACTCAGGTTCACGAATACTTGCGTAAACAAGGGGTTAATCGCCTTTATTGTCATGCACAATGGCAGGCTAAACCCTTCTACGATTTTTTAGGCTACCATACTAAAGGTGAGCCTTTTACAGAAGCTGACATTAAGCATGTAATGATGTATAAGGATTTATAAGATGAAAACTTGCACTATAATTGTGCAAGTTTTTGTTTAATTGCCGCTACTACCAGGTTAATTAAGATTTGATTTCCTGCAGCTGTAAGATGCTGTCCATCTTCTTGGTAATATGAAGATAAATTTTTTAACTGACAAAAATTAGCGATCAAGTTAATGAAAGGAATGTTATATTTGCGGGCACAATCTATAGCGATTTGATTATAAATTGTCATATTTTGGTGATTGTAGTATTGCATAATATACTTATTATTAGGATCCTCATAAGCAGGACCTACAATAATCATTTTCGAAGCACCAATACTTTTAACCATGTCGTTAAGATTGGCGGCATACTCAGCACTACTGATTCCCCAACCAGTAGACATGTCGTTTGTACCATATTCAAGGACCACTATGTCAGAATCTGTTGGAATTAAGTTTAAACGCTGCTTGCCTTGAGCTGTTGTGGCACCACTTAAAGATAAATTGCTAATTAGAGCTTGATCAGCAAACTCTTTTTGCACGCCAGTAGTTACTATTTTAGTATCATGACCAGCACGATAACCATTAAACAGGGAGTCACCAAATAAGATTATTTTTTTCATAGTTTTGCCTTTCTGTATGATTAAGGAAATTAATTAAAGAACTTTATGTTTTTATTTTACTATATTATAAGAATTAAAATTCAAGGATATCTAGGATGAAAAATTATTTACAGTTTAATAGAGAAGAATGGCAGTCACTGTCTGCCACTGAACCGGTTAAAATAACTCAAGATGAATTGGCTAAGATTAAATCTTTAGGAGATATTATCAATTTAACTGATGTGCAAGAGGTATACGACAGTTTAATCAAATATCTTTATTTAGTCTATCAAGAAAAGCGGACTTTGCAGCAAAAGCAAGGCAATTTTTTACACCAAAAAGTTGCAAGCGCCCCCTTTATTATTGGCATTTCAGGTTCTGTAGCAGTGGGGAAATCAACTACTGCACGGCTTTTGCAAATATTACTTAGTCGTTCATATCCAGGTTTAAAAGTTCACTTAATGACTACAGATGGTTTTATTTATTCCAATCAAGAATTAACCAGGCGCAATTTAACCGACCGCAAAGGTTTTCCCGAAAGTTATAATATGAACTTGCTGATCAATTTTTTACAAGATGTCTTAAGTGGCAAGAAGGACATTGTTTACCCCCTATATTCTCAGGAGTTAAGTGATATTGTTCCCGGAAAATATGGACACGTATGTGAGCCTGATATTTTAATTATTGAGGGAATTAACACGTTGCAACTGCCTACCAATGGTCAAATTGTAACCAGCGACTTTTTCGATTTTTCGATTTATATTGATGCACCAGAAGACCTGATTGAAAAATGGTTCATGCAGCGTTTTGTCAGACTGATGGAGCTCAATAAAAATAATCCACATAACTTTTATTATGAAATGGCTAATGGGCCAAGGGATGAGGCTCTCACATTTGCACAAGAAACTTGGCAAATGGTAAATTTGGTTAATTTGCGGGAATATATTGCCCCTACCAAGCCGCGTGCCAGTTTGATTTTGCATAAAACTGCTGGTCATGTTATTGACAAAATTTATCTCAAACAAATCTAACATGTAGCGGGGATAACTTTAATTTATAATAGGCTTTAGAATTATGATATTGAGAGATAACAGGAGGAATAGATGTTACTGTTAAACCGAAATGATATTGAAAAATGTTATTCATTAAAAGATTGTATTGCTGCGGTCAGTGACGCTTTTCGTTACTTCTCTGCCGGTAAAGTGGATGTACCATTAAGAACTCAAATTCTTAAGCAAAATGGTAAGGATACTTTCTTATGTATGCCCGCTTTTTGTGAAGATTACGAAGCTGCTTGCGTGAAGGTATTGAATATGTTTCCTGAAAATATTAGTCATGGATTACCATCTATTAATGCCCAAGTCTTAAATATTGATGCCCAAACCGGTGTAGTTAATGCTATATTAGACGGTAATTACGTAACCCAATTACGCACCGGCTCTGCTTCAGGAGTTGCACTCAAGTACTTGGCGAAAAAGAATTGCAGGAAGGGTGCCTTAATTGGAACAGGCGGACAGGCTGCAACTCAGCTTGAGGCTATGCTGATTGTGCGTCACTTAGATGAGGTGGCCGTGAGTGACCTTGATTTTGAACGTGCTCAAAAGTTTGCTGTGAAAATGCAAAAGGACTTGGCGCAATACCACACTAAAATCACGGCGGTTGAGACTGGTAATGAAGCGGTACAGGATGCAGATGTGGTCATATCTGTCACGCCGTCAACTAAACCAGTTTATGATGCTCACTTTATTAAGCAAGGTGCTACTATTTGCGGTGTAGGTGCCTATCAACCACAGATGGAAGAAACACCAGCAGAACTGGTTGCTAAAGCGGATAAAATTTACTTTGATTCTAAAGACGCTGTTTTGGCAGAGTCAGGTGACATAATTATTCCGTTAAATGAAGGCTTAGTTTCTGACTCTGACTTTACTGGCGAGATTGGCCAAGTCGTTAGCGGTGAAGTAACTGGACGCGAAAATGACAATGAGATAATTTTCTTTGAAACGGTTGGTATTGCGGCTCAAGACTTGATGGCCGCAAAATCCATTTATGATAACGCTGTAAAGCAAAACGTTGGAACTCAAGTTAACATGTAAGTCTCAACTTTTTAGTTTATTTAAAATGATTGATTTTATGGTGTTGATAAAGTCCAAATTTTGCTATACTAATCATTATGAATGAGATTTATTTATTATTAATAAAAAAGTTTGCTTTACCTCCGGCGTGGTTTTCTGAAATCAATAATTAATTTAATAAATGGATTTAAAGGAGTAAAAAATGGTACAAGCAATAAACTTAAAAAAAGGTATGGTTTTTAGTCAGGACGGCAAACTAATTCGGGTATTGAAAGCTAACCACCATAAGCCCGGAAAGGGCAACACCGTTATGCAAATGGATTTGCGCAACGTTGAAAGTGGTGCTGTGGTTCATAAGACTATGCGTCCAACTGAGAAAGTAGATTTAGTTGATATCACTAAGAAAAACGCACAATATCTTTATAATGAGGGTGATATTTATACTTTCATGGATACTGAAACTTACGAACAATATGAAGTTTCAAGTGAACAATTAGGTGATGACAAACTTTATCTGATGCCTAATATTGAAGTTCAGTTGGAATTTGCTAATGACAGTAAATTGCTGGGTGTGGAATTACCATCAACTGTAACGATGAAAGTAACCCATACTGAGCCAGGCATTAAAGGTGCTACTGTTACTGGCTCTGGTAAACCTGCCACAATGGAAACCGGATTAGTAGTTCAAGTTCCCGACTTTATTAAAGAAGGAGAGGAGCTGGTTATCAATACAGCTGAAGGTTCCTATAAGTCGAGAGCTGAAGGAAGTAAATAATTATAGTAAAAGGGTGCAGCCGCAATGACTGCATTTTATTTTTCTTGTTTAACGGTTGTAATTCTGCATACTCTCAAGTATTTTCCAAACATAAAAAGCGCTTGCAGAAAAATATCTAATTGTGTATAATATTTTACATAAATAAAAATGGATTGTTACTCTTTGAGGCATTACCATTAGTCGAAGTATTTTTGAATACTTACTAATTGTTGTGCTTCAAAGAGTTTTTTTGTTAAGGGGGAAATTGTGTTTAATTTTTTCAAGAAGAAAACTACCAAATTTACTGTTACTGCACCTATTCCAGGAATATTGAAAAATTTAAGCGAAGTAAAAGATCCAGTCTTTTCACAGAAAATGATGGGAGATGGCTTTGCAATAAGCTTATCTTCCACAGCGACCAGTGTTTTTGCACCAGTAGCCGGAAAAATTGTTTCATTACCTGAAAGTCACCATGCAGTTGGGATAGTTACACAGGATGGGGATGAGGTACTTGTTCATATTGGTATAGACACAGTTAATTTAAATGGACAAGGCTTTTCAGCCGTAGTTGAGCAGAATGAAGAAATAACGCAAGGTCAAGAATTAGTTAGACTGAGTCGTGAGTTCCTTGAGAGCAAAGAAGTTGATCTGACTACTATGGTCATCTTTACCAAATTAATTCCAGAGCATCAAGGCTGGAAAATGACTAAAAATTATGGCGATAATGTAACTAATCTGGATATAATAGTCGAAAAATAAGTTTAATGGGAGTATCTAAATGCAGGTTGTTAAACGGATAAATAATAACGTAGCAGTTTGTTTAGATCAAAATCACGACGAATTAGTAGCGTTTGGTAAAGGCATTGGCTATCCAAAAACTCCGTATGAACTAACTGATTTAAGTAAAATCAAAATGACTTTTTACCGAATTGATAGTCGTAATTTCAAACTGATTCAAGAAATTCCGGAAAGTGTTTTAGAGGTTAGTGCCGATATTGTTCAGCAAGCGCAAACTATTTTAAACCAAGACTTAAATCAAAATATTCTTTTTAGCCTGGCAGACCATATTAACTTTGCAATTGAACGCTCAAGAAAAGGGGTACGAATTGACTATCCATTTTCATATGATATTCAGTCCTTTTACCCGCAAGAATGCCAAGTTGGTGAGATTGCCTTAAAAATGATTGAACAAAAGCTAAACATAAAATTACCCTCAGAAGAAATAATTGCGATAGCGATGCATTTTATTAATTCTCAAGTAGTTACAAAATTGCAAATAAGTAAAGAGAGTTTTGACTCAATTGCCGACTTAATCGTAAAAGAGATTGAAAAGCAATTTAAGCTAAAAGTTAATCGTAAATCTTTTATCTACAACAGATTTATTACGCATTTAAGATACTACTTGAAGCGGTTAGAAAATGACGAACAAATTAATGATGGTTCCAGTAAATTACTCAGGAAAAGTTTTAAAGAGAACTATTCAAAAGTGTATCGATGTACAGTCGATATCATTAATCAGATTGATGAAAAACTAAGAACAAATACTACGGATGATGAAGAATTTTACTTAATGATTTATGTTCAAAGAATGATCGCACAATTAAATGATAAGGAAAGCAATGATGAATAAAAAATATCAGGAAATGGCTCGGCAAATTGTTACTGCAGTTGGTGGCAATGAAAATGTTGTTAGTGTAACCCATTGTATGACAAGGTTAAGATTTAATCTTAAGGATATGAGCATACCAAAAGATGATGAGATAAAAAATATTACGGGCGTACTTGGAACTGCAAGATCTGGGGGACAATATCAAATTATTATCGGCCAAACGGTTAATGAAGTTTATGATGCGGTTACTGCCGTGGGTAATTTAACTGAAGCTGCACCTGTAGATGAAAATATTGACAAAGTAAAAAGTGGACCCCAAAAATTAACATGGAAATCTGTTGGTAATACAATTTTAAATAAAATTGCTGGCAGTCTAACACCACTTATACCCATGCTGATTGCAGCTTCAATGTTTAAGATGTTGGTGGCAGTACTTGGTCCAACTATGCTAAATGTTATATCTGTACATAGTGACTTATACCAATTATTTAGTTTTGTTGGTGACGCTGGCTTTTACTTTTTCCCAATTGCTATTGGTTACACTGCAGCTAAACAATTTAATACTTCCCCAATTTTAGGGATTTTTCTTGGAGCAATTATGCTTGATCCGGGATTGGTAAAAATTGTTGCAGCAGGAAAACCCTTTACCGTATATGGTATTCCAATGCATTTGACTAATTATGCCAGTTCGGTTTTGCCAATCTTACTGTCAGTTTGGATAATGTCATATATCGAGCGCTTCTTTAATAAGCATATTACTGCATCATTGAGGACTATACTTGCACCTTCATTAACAATTGCTATTATGCTACCAATAGCTTTATGTGTTCTTGGACCACTTGGAGGATTTGTAGGCGAATATGTTTCTAAGGGAATTATTTCCTTTGGTCAACTGGGTGGTATTGCCGCTATTATTGGTGTAGGACTAATAGGCGCTTTGTGGGAGCTTTTAGTGATCACAGGGATGCACTTAGTGATGATAAGTGCAATGATTACAATTGTGGCCCAGACAGGTCACGAAAACTTCATTATTCTAGGTTCTCTAGCTGCCAGCTTTGCAGTAGCTGGTATGAGTTTAGGTGCAGCACTACGTTTAAAAGACAAAAAAGAAAAATCACTTGCATTTAGTTACTTTATTGCCAATTTTATTGGTGGTGTTACAGAGCCAGGCTTATACGGATTAGCAATTAAATATCGTAGACCATTCGTTGGTATGATGATAGGTGGATTTGCTGGTGGCATATACGCTGCTGTAATGCATGTCTCTGGCTATGTAATTGTGCCAGTGGCTAATTTCATGTCATTAACTGCTTATGTAGGCGGATCTACTGCAAACTTAATCAATGGTATTGTAAGTGCAGCAATTGCCTTAATAGTAGCAGCTATTGCTACCTATGTTATTGGCGTTGAACCCAAAAATAAATAGGAGGAAAATATGAAAAATATAATTATTCGCGCAGATGATCTTGGTTATTCTAAGGGAGTTAATTACGGAATTTATGAAAGTGTCAAACATGGTCTGATCAATAATGTTGGTGTAATGGTCAATATGAAAGATACACTTCATGGGTTGGACCTATTGCAAGGATTTGATCTTGATATTGGGATGCATACAGTGATTTGTGCAGGTAAGCCATTGACTGATCCAGAAAAAATACCAAGTTTAGTAACATCTGATGGCTCGTTTAAGCCATCTAAGATCTATCGAATTACAGACCACGATGTGGTTGATCTGGATGAAGTGGTCGTTGAAATTGAAGCACAATACCAATATTTTTTAAAAATTGT
This sequence comes from Lactobacillus melliventris, assembly GCF_042679465.1. Taxonomy (NCBI): domain Bacteria; kingdom Bacillati; phylum Bacillota; class Bacilli; order Lactobacillales; family Lactobacillaceae; genus Lactobacillus; species Lactobacillus melliventris. The sequence goes on from NZ_JBHTMT010000006.1 coordinate 31,630, forward strand.
TGGCAAAAAGCCTGATTATTTTGAAGCACACGCTGTTTACAGTGCAAACTTGTTAAAGGGTCTTGAAGTAGTTGCTGAAAGACATAATTTACCATTGTTACCATTCGATTTAGACTTAAATCCTGTTAAGTTTAAAAAGAATACGACAATTACAACTTTTATGGACAGTATGAAACCAAATTATGATCCATATCGTACTTTCGCTCATACTATTGAATTTGCTTTAGCTAATTCGTCTGATAATGTACCAATGATGGTTTGTCATCCAGGATATTTAGACCAGAGTATCATTCAGCAATCCAGTCTAACTATTCCGCGTACTCAAGAAGTGGACTTTTTATGTGATCCAAAGGTAGTACAGAAAATTGCAGACAAGGGATTGCATTTAGCCAGATATACAGAGTTAAGCTGAAATAATAGTGAGTCTTAAGGAATAGAAAATAAAAGTTTTGGTGGTTAAATTTTTCCTGATCAACAAAAAGGCATTGAGTGTTGTTGCTCAATGCTTTTTAATATGGTCAATAGCCAACTTCTTATTAATTCTTGTATTGCTTTTAATTGTAGTCATACCTTTCTAATTTTAATAATTAACTTTAAATTGCTCAGAAATAGTTCTAAATATTTATTTGCTTTTTCTAGAACTGTCATGAATAAATAATTTACGAGTATCAAAGGTAGTCTTATGATAAATTGAGTTATATATCTTTCTTTTTGGATGGGCCCAACCCATACCACGCTTACCATAGTTGGGAATGATAGCTCTTTTTATAGCCCTTGTCGCTCTCCCCTTTGTTCTGGCAGAGATAGACCTTCTTAAACTAGGCTTTCTAAAACCAATTTTAATCATTATTTATTCTTCTCCTTAATCTTCCCATTTGCATAAGGTATAACCTTGATTAATAGCCTTTTTTAGTGATATTTTGGTTATGTTGCCATGCGCTCTTCGAAGACCACGGCAACTCGGATTAAAATGGTATCTTCTCCCCGAATTAGGAGCTATATATACTTTGCGTATATTACGTTTGACGACACCTTTCCGCTTTTTTTGCTTTCTTTTTGCAGTTAGCTTTCTTTTACGAGTAGCTTTTCTGCTTTTTACAGTTACTTTTTCAGTAACTACTTTTTTCGCATTACTTTTTACTACTTTGGTCGATTTTGCAATAACAGTTTGTTGAGAATCTTGCATACCTGTATTGCCAGAAATAAAACTAGTAAAAAAAGATATAAAAATAATTGCAAAGCAAAAGCACATTTTTTTATAAAAAGGTCTTTTATACTGCATATCTTACCTCCTCAATAACACAATCAGCTGTTTAATATAATCATACCTCATATAGAAATAAAATGTGTAATTTTTTATATAAATGAATACAATACGCATTATATTTGTTGTTATGAGTATTTATTCAGTAAAAAATCTCGTTTTGCTTTTAACCAATACTTGTATAATAATTGTGGAGGCGAGACTATTAGTATAGGACCTTTGTCAGAATGAGTGACAGCATTTGCCGAAATTGCAGCTGTTTGTATTGCACTATTTTTGCCTGTTTATGACAAAAAACAGGAAAAACGTAAAAAGACTCGTAATATGAAGGCTATTTTTAGGTTTTTAATTAAAAAGGCTTTAGAAGAGAAAGATACTTCAAACTTGGAATCATACTTTAAAATAAGTTATCTTAATTATTGACAGTAATGATGATAAACAAATTTATTCATTGCTGCAGCATGCAATTGAAATTCTAAATAATCAGAATATGCCGGAGGATAAAAAAGAAGAAAATATTGGCCAAGTATTAGAATATCTTAAATGAAAAAGCAGGGTTGAAGATTTTGTTACTCTTCAACCCAGCTTTTAACTTTTAAAACTTTGTTGCTTTAATATCGTCTTCTGGCCGATGCTCTTGAATCCTGATCACTTGCCAGGTAAAATCACTTTTAGGTGCATTTTTTAAGTTGATAGTCAATTGGTTATCAGCAAAAGTGAAATCAAGTTCAGTTCTTTGGGCAACCATTTCAATGCGGTTAGGTTTATTGGTCAAGCCGTGAATTTTTATTATTTCAGGCAAGGGGGCCTTGATAAAGATATACTTCTGAAAGTGCATGTGTCTATTTTGCAACACAAAGCCATTATCTTCATTAACATTGCTGATAGTAAGATGACACGGCTCGCCTTCATTAAAGGCATGACCAAACAGATGCATCCAGTTATTGATTTGCGTAAGCAGTGCTTTAGTTTCTGCCAGTAAATTGCCGTCATCTGTGATAGGAATATCAATTACTGCTTGTTGTCCTGCTTTGCGCTGCAAAACTAGTTGCTCTACCACATTCGCGGCAGATAATTCATAGTTAGCTTGAATGGGTTCAGTAGTGACTAAAGCAATAGTATACTTTTTGCAGGCTTTTGCAAAGTCAGTTTTAAATGCATCAGCAGCAACAGCGCGAGCACCAATATTGCGTGCAGTTTTTACTAAAAAATCAGCGTCTACACCTTTAGCATTTTTTAGTTTAAAATTTAATACGATGGCAAAATCAGGATTCATTAATTTTTCTCCTCTAGTAAATATCAGTAATAAGTTTAACCCAAAAGGTGGTAAAGATGAAAATTATTATTTCACCAGCGATGAAGATGATAGTCGACCGCGAATCTTTTCCTGCTAAGTCGCAGCCGCAGTTTTTAGCCCAAGCTCAAGAACTAGCTGCTTTTTTAAAAAATTGTAGTTTTAACGAATTGCAAAAAATTTGGCAGTCAAGTGAACGCACGACCAAGGAAGGCCAAAAACAAATTAAGGAACTTAATTTAAACCAAAAGGATAATCTAACTCCAGCCGTTATTTCGTATTCTGGTATTCAATATCAATACATGGCTGCTGACCTGTTTACTGCTCCTGCTCTATCTTATTTACAAGATAATGTACGGATATTATCGGGACTGTATGGTGTTTTACGACCTTTTGACGGTGTATGGCCCTACCGCTTAGAAATGAAAAATAAAGTTTGGGGGTTTAGTCAGCCCAACTTGTACCAATTTTGGGGTTCAACAATCGCTGATAATCTTTTTAATGAAGATCAAGTGTTAATTAATTTAGCTTCAAAAGAATATTCGCGCAATATTACGCCCTTTGTAGCAAATAACAGACAAATGATTAGCATTGATTTTCAAGAAAAGAAAAATGGTCAGTGGAAGACAGTTGGTGTACATGCCAAAATGGCGCGTGGAGAAATGGTGCGTTATATTGCGGAAAAGCAATTGAGTAAGCCGCAGCAATTGCAGGACTTTCATGATTTTGGCTTTAATTTTGTACCAAATATTAGTACCGACAATACTTACATATTTCGGACAGAGTATGATTTTAGGCGGCGCTGAAGAATTTAGAGTAAAAGAATATATTTACGACATAGAAATGTGAGGTTATTATGGAAATTGTTTTTGTTCGTCATGGTCAAACTGATTTAAATAAAACTGGCCGAATTCAAGGCTCAGTCTATGATCATGATTTGGATGAGGTTGGCCGTGCAAGTGCTGAAAGAGCTGCTGCTAATTTTGATCCTTCTGGTTTTGACGTGGTCTTTTCAAGTCCCTTAAAGAGATCTTTGACTACCGCTAAAATTTTCACTAAGGGACAAAAAGAAATTAAAATTGATCAGAGGTTAACAGAAATTAATTTTGGCGAGTGGGATGGTAAATTTCTTTCCGAATTAGGACAAAAATATCCTGACGCAATTGATCCTTGGGGTAAGGCCGCTGCTGCTTACATCAAATATGCACCTAGTGGTGAATCATTTGCGTCATTAGATGAAAGATGCGGCAGCTTTTTAGCTGATATGAAAAAGAACTATTTAACTAAAAAAGTTTTGGTATTTTGTCATGGCACCCTTATCAGAATGATGTTTGCTCATTATTTTACGCAAGGTGATATGAACTTCTTTGAAACTATGGACAATTGTGCGTTAGCAAAAGTTTCTTACCGCAGTGGCATTCCGCGGGTAAACTATTATAATCGTATTTTGACACTAGAATAAAAAGCAAGAGGCCTCAAAAAGAGGTCTTTTTTGCTGGCTGCAATTAATTGAGCATTATAATTGACGATTAATCATAAGTGAATTATTCTTTTTAAGTGACACGGTGTCACTAAGAGGAAACAGGAGGTGAACTGGAATATGACTAAGTCAACTTTTATTAACTTGCCACTAGATAAAAAGCAAAAAATTGAAAGTGCATTACTGAAAGAATTCAGTCAATATCCTTTGGCAAAAGCGCAGGTAGCGCGAATAGTTAAGGAGACTGGGATTGCGCGTGGCGCTTTTTATAAGTATTTTACGGATTTGAATGATGCTTATCACTATATGTATGATTTAGCTCTGAAAACTGTTCATTCACCAGTGAAAATATTGCCGCAATTTCAAGCCCAGCAGTATTACGATAATGTAACTCATTTCTTAGATGAAACAAAAGAAAGTACATATGCAGGATTAATTAAAATGCATATTTTGTATAACGAGCATACATTTGATCATCATTTTCCGTCAAAAATACTGCTCGCATTAGATCCCCAAAATTGGAGTGCCATGGTACTTAGTCATGCAGCTATTAGGATGGTTCTTGAGAATCCAGAACAAAAAGCAGCTATTATGACGCGCTTGAAGGCAAGTTTGGAACTGTTAAACAAAGGAAAAAATTAATGTTTTTAGCAATTAAAGAAATAAAAAGAGAAAAACTTCGTTATGGCTTAATTATTTTAATGATTTTTTTGATTAGTTATTTGATATTTATTTTGTCAGCACTGGCAACAGGGTTGGCCAGCGAAAATACACAGGCACTAGAATCTTGGAATGCACAGAAAGTAGTTTTAAACAAAAATGCCAATGTCAGTATGAGTCAATCGATTTTAACAAAAAATGACTTAAAAAAAGACGCATTGACTAAAGATGAAGCTCTAGTAGGACAAATTCCGGTAGTAGTCAAAAACTCAAAGCGACCACAAATTTCAGCACAGTTCATCGGAATTAAAAGGGAGCAGTTTATTTATCATGATCAGGAACTGATTGCAGGTAGAAGAGCAAAAAAGAATTATGAAGTAACTGTTGATCAGGCGTTTAAAACCAAGGGTTACCGGTTAGGTGATAAATTAGCGCTAAACGGTTCTACTAAAAAGTACCGCATTGTCGGCTTTGTTAAAAATGCTAAAATCAATATTGCTCCAATTATTTATGGCACGCTGCAGTCTTGGAAAAAATTACGTCAGGGAATGCCAACCTTGCGTGCTTCGGCAATAGTGTCTCGTAATCCGGATTATAAATATAATTATCAAAACTGTAAGACCTATCCCATTGACCAGTTTATTAAAAAACTTCCGGGGTACACTGCCCAAAATATGACTTTTGAATTAATGATTGGTTTTTTATATGTTATTTCGTTAATTATAATTGCAGTTTTCCTCTATATTTTAACGATGCAGAAATTGCATAACTATGCGGTTATGCGTGCACAGGGGATTCCCAGCAGTACATTAGTTAAAGCAACTATTAGTCAGGCATTGATATTAGTACTTGCAGGTTTAATTATCGGATTGATAGCCACAATGATAACAGTCAAGGTTTTACCGCCCGCTGTTCCGATTAGTTTTACACCCCAAATTATTTTGACCGGAACAATCGGCTTATTGGTAACTGCAATTATCGGCAGCTTAATTCCAGTCAGATCAATATTAAAAGTAGATCCAGCACAGGCGATAGGTGAATAGCATGGCAATTATTGAATTAAAGAATGTTCAAAAAGTTTATGGTACAGGGGCTGCACAAGTCGTTGCGTTAAAAAACATTAATTTTAAGGCAAACCTAGGTGAAGTGGTATTAATTATGGGCCCGTCAGGAGCTGGTAAAAGCACTTTTTTAACAATTGCCGGCTCTTTGCAAAAACCGACTGCGGGCAAAGTTATTGTTGGTGGTCAGGACATTGCGCATATTTCTACCAGAGAAAGTGACCGTTTACGACTAACGCAACTTGGTTTTGTACTGCAGGCTTATAACTTAGTACCGTTTCTAAAAATTAAAGAGCAATTTGAATTAGTTAATAAGGTAAAAAAAGAGGGCAATATCAGTGCTGCCAAATTGCAAGAATTACTCAAGCAGCTGAAAATTAGTTCTTTAATTAATAAATATCCTAATGAACTATCAGGTGGACAACAGCAGCGTGCAGCTATTGCTCGTGCTCTTTATGCTGACCCGCAAATTTTGCTGGCCGATGAACCTACCGCTTCTCTTGACAGTGAGAATGTGGCTGAAGTAGGGCGATTGTTTAAAAAATTAGCTAAAGATTATCACAAAGCCGTCTTGCTAGTCACACATGACCCGCGGCTAGAACAATACGCAGATCACATTTATGAAATGATGGATGGAAAAATCAAACGAAAGAATTAATTGTTAATTTTTAAGAATAAAATAACCACAAGCATTGTTTTTTAAAAAAATGTTAAAGCAACTAAACTGTTCTATCAGTAGTAATTTTTTTATTTGTAATTTTTTAACTAATTCTAATTATTGTTATTAATTGAAACCGCTTATTAAAAATTAGAGAAATCCTTTATTCTTTTGTGTTAGAAAAAAGGACTTTGTTCTTGACAAAGTACTTTTAAATTTACTATTCTTAATGATAGTAAAAAGATGTTATTTTAATAAAAATAACATAAGTAATTAAAAATAAAATTATTAATTTTTAAGCTGTTTGAAGAATTGATTGAGAGATGGATTCTACGTTAAACTGACTAAAATATTTTATTTGATGTTTTTATTTGGCAGGCTTTTTGTTTTATAGCTTAATAGTGTAATACTAAATTTTTGCTAAATAAAGCTTTTTATCTAGAGGTATAATGATGAACGATATTCCTGAAGACAAATCTATTGAATTAACAACCGACTACCAGAACCATAGCATTAATATGGCTTTTTCGGATAATCTAACAGATGATTCTGAGCGTGGCTATATTCTATCAGCTGCTTTCTTTTCATTTTGTGCAGCTCAAGGCTTAAGTAAAGAAGAATTAAGTGATATGGTTTCAACTTATTATGATGAATTTTTGAATAATGAGGATTAACTGCTCATTACATTTGTGTGCTTAAATATATTTCACCGGCGGCAATACCAGTTCTAGAAGCTGGTCTAAAAAATACGTTTAAACTTAATCAAGGAAAAAATCAAAATGGCTAGAAAAAAAGAAATAGGAAAAAGTAAGATCTTAAATATTGCTTATAAAATGGTTGTTAAGGATGGAGTTGAAAGCTTAACGGCCCGCAGCATTGCTAAGGCTGGCCATTTCTCTACTCAGCCTTTATATCTTGAATTTGATAGTATGGAAGATTTGCGCCAAGAGGTTTTGCGTAAAATTGCGGACAACTTAAAGAATAAAATTTTACAGAAAAGCTATATTGCTGAACCATTGATTGATATGGATTTATCGTATATTGATTTTGCCCAAGAACAAGAGAATCTCTTCAAAGCAATGTTTGTTGAAGGTAAGTGTGGCAATGAAATAATCGCTGATACTTTAATAGATTTTGGAACTGAGAAATTTAAAGATCAATTTCCGGATAGTAAGTATTCTGCAGAAAAAATCAGAAGTATTATTATTGCTAACTGGATAACTACTTGTGGAATTGCTTCATTAATAGTTAATAAAATTGCGACTTTTTCCCAAACACAAATTATCAACGTTTTAAAGGCACAAATTAATGATGCAATTTTAAACGACTGGCTCAGCAAGAAAAGTAATGTTTCTCTGTTTAAGACAGAAGAAAAATACAATTAAAGCCCCGAAATAGTTTTTACTACTTACATAGTGTAAGCAGGATAAGCTATACGAAAGTATTAAATTATTAAAGCTATCTGAAATCAGGAACATGTTAAAAAGATACGGATATGCTATAATTAACAGTGAAATTAGTTTCCTGAAAGGTGGTTTTTATGAAAATCCTTGCATTATCTGGCTCAAATGCCAAAAATTCATTTAATGAGGCATTGCTTAAATTTATTTCTAAGCGTTTTGCCGATAGGTATGATTTTAAGCTGACAACAGTTAAAGGGTTGCCAATGTTTAAAGAAGGTGAAGATGCCCCAGAAGCAGTCCAAGCCTTGAGTAAAGAAATTGAAGATGCCGACTTGGTATTAATTGGTTCTCCTGAACAACAACACTCTGTTACCAGTGCTTTGAGTAGCGCGCTTGAGTGGTTATCTTGTGTAACTCACCCATTTAAGGGTAAGCCAGTTGCTATTGTTTCAACTTCACCAATGCCACAAGGTGCGTCTCGTTCACAAAGTCGTTTGAAGAGTCTGTTTTTAGCACCTGGTTTTGGCGCTAAGGTCTTCAATGGTGATGAATTCATGATGGGTGTTGCACCAACTCAATTTGACGATAATGGTGACTTGAAAGATGAAGAAACCGTTAAATTCTTAGATCACTTTTTCGATGAAGTTGATAGTTGGTACGCACAAGTAACTAAATAGGAGGGCTGAGAATGAAAATATTAGCAATTGTTGGTACAAATGCACCTTTTTCATATAATCGCTTTTTAGCACAATTTATTGCCAAGCATTATAGTGATAAAGCAGATATTGAAGTTAAAGAAGTCGACAAATTGACACCTTTCTGCAGAACAGAAATGGCTGATGATACTATCAAGGCTTGGATCGAAGACGTTAAGAGTGCTGATGGTATTGTAATTACTACTCCAGAATATGATCATACAATTCCGGCTGCTTTAAAGAGCAGTCTTGAATGGTTAGGCTCACACGCTGGCCCTAACGTTATGAAAATGAAGCCCGTTGCTATTGCTGGTGCATCATATGGTTCACAAGGTACTGGTCGTGCCCAAGAAGATATGCGTGAAATTTTACTTTCACCTGATATGAGTGCAAATGTTTTACCAGGTAATGAAGTTTTAATTGGTCAAGCTCCAGATAAATTCAACAAAGAAACTGGTGAATTGACTGATGAAGCAACTATCAAGCAATTAGATGGTATGATGGACAACTTCTTTAAGTTTGTTGAGCAAGCACATAAATAAACTTTTGCTAGATTAACTGGCAGAGAGTAAAATAACCGGATAGGGGGTATCCTATCCGGTTATTTTTTTGAAAGGAAGTTGGCATGACTGAACCTGTCATTTTACCTGTAAAATCTGTTCGTAATCCGCGTGATTTGGGTGGCTATATTGGCTTTAACGGACATCAGATTAAGTTTCATCGCTTACTACGCACTGGTAACATAAGTAAAATAACGCCAGAAGATGAACAGTTTTTACTTAATTATGGTCTGACTAAAATTATTGATTTGCGCTCTCCGGCAGAATGCAAAGCTAATTCTGATAAAAGCATTCAGGGCGTTGCTCATTATGAATTCCCCTTATCGGCTGATGATAATACCGGTGGTAAGGGTTTGGATATGAGCAGGGAATTTGAGCAATACCGCAAGGATCAATATGCCGGCTTTTATATGATGTGTCAAAGATATCATGATCATATCAGTAATCAATTTTCTCAGAATAATATTCATCAAATTGTTAGTTTAGTTGCTGCTACGACTGATGGTGCAGTTTTATATCATTGTTCAGAAGGTAAGGATAGAACGGGATTAGTCACAGTAATACTGCTTTATATTTTAGGCGTGGATTTAGAAACAATTCGCCAGGATTACCTTTATTCCAATATAATGCTCAACGATTACCGTAAAGTTCGCGATGCCCGATTTAAAAAGGCCGGTGAAAATGATAAATTTCGGGCCAACATGCGTATTTTAGGTTCAGTTGCCAACGCGTATTTTGATACCAGCTTGATTACCATCAATGAGGATTTTGGTGGAATTGATTCCTATATTGCTAACCAGCTAGGAATTGACCAGCAAATGCAAGAGAAAATAAGAAAGAACTATTTGGAAAATTAGGGATAAAATAATGATTAAAAATTTGGCTATAGAACAAGAAGTAGGACAGCATCATGCCTTGGGTACAGCAATCACTTTACAGGTTTTTGGTGCTCGTGATAAAAGCGTGATTAATGATTCCTTTGCTTTGATCGACCATTATGAAGACTTATTGACAGTTAATCGTGATGAATCAGAAGTAATGGATGTTAATCATGCTGCAGGTAAGCACCCTGTTCAAGTTTCAAGCGGTACCTATGATTTGGTTAAATTGGCGGTAGAAAAAAGTCGGGAAAATTTTGGCTTCAATGCTCTGATAGGCCCGGTTGTCAAGTTATGGGCAATTGGTTTTAAAAACGCTCACGTTCCTACTGCTGAGCAAATTAAGGAAAGAATGGCACTGATTGATCCGTTTAAAGTTGACCTAAACGATGCTGATCAAACCATTTTTTTGCAAAAAGAGGGCATGGAATTAGATTTAGGCGGTATTGCTAAAGGCTGGATTGCTGACCGTATTAAAGATTACTGGCGGGCTTACGGAGTTCATGCCGGAATTATTAATCTGGGTGGTAACATTTTACTTGTTGGCGACTCACCTAAAAGGACTAGTGGTCAGTGGTCAGTAGGAGTACAGGATCCAAAAGAGTCTCGTGGCAATAATATTGCTTCGGTGATGGTACCGGAATGTTCTGCAGTTACCAGCGGAACTTACGAACGTTATCTAGAAGTTGACGGTCATAAGTATCACCATTTAATTGATCCGCGAACTGGTTATCCGGTTGAAACTGATTTGGCTGGCGTGACTACTTTTACTAAGTATTCAGTTGAAGCCGAAATCGAATGTAAGAGATTGTTTTTTGCTGGTAAGCCGGTTGCTGGTTGGCATGATGATCCTGACCGCATTGGCGCAGTTTTTGTTTATAACGATGAACACGTTGAGTATGATAACTTTCAAAAGTAATAAAAAAAGTGCCTCTAAGGCACTTTTTTACTTTTAAATTTATAAGTAAGTTTATTATTTGAACGAGAGGGCTTTGTGGCAAAATTCTGCTTGAATAGCACTCTCTGGTACCCAGGCAATTGCACCATGATCATAATTCATGTTCTTGCCACCAGTACCCGCTTTATCAAACTTGGAGTAATAGAGTGGATCATAAACCAAGAACTTGCCTTTTTTGTAGCCGGTGATAACTTTGCAGTGATTGCGCTTGTAGTCGCCAGCTTTTTGATATGAAGAAAAGCCATAGTATAAAACTGGCTTGCCAGCCTGAATATACATCTTAAGATCATCAACTGTTAGTTTTTTACTGGAGATATTAATGATCTTTTTGCCCTTTTTAAAAGTCCGGGCGTATTTAGCTAGGGCACCGGGGCTAATTACATAGCCAAAACCGACGCCAGTGTAAACATTTCCCTTTTGTCCGCCTTTAACTGGCTGCATTGGTAAATTATTTTGAATTTTTGTAAGCAAACTAGTGGTAATTTTCTGTCCCTGGGAACCTAACAGCATCGCCATTGAGGCTCCTGCACAGCCCCACGGGGTTTTAACAGGAACATATTGACTGACATATGGCGTCTTCTCAATTGTTTTAGCTTGATTAGGAGTAGCTACGGCTTTTTTATTAATATAGCCAATTGATTTCTTGCCCTTTTTGTTAAGCCAATAATATGTTTTACCGTTGTGGGTGAATTTTTTATTGACATTAAATGTTTGGTGAAAATAATTCTTGGCTGCTTTCTTCTTGGTAAAATTATCAAGATAAATACCATAATTCTTTTTAACAATTGCTACTTTGAAAGTTTTGACTTTTTTTGCAGTGGTATTAGCAGGCTTGTTATTCTGAGTCGCGGCAGCCGGGACATTGGTTTCGGTCGTATCTGTTTCTTTGTCTGTCTTTTGGCCTTCTTGCGGCTTTTGCGTCTCAGACTCTTTATTTACTTGATTATGGTCCTGCTTTAATTGTTTATTTTGAGCTTCCGTTTCTGCGTTAACTGTTTTAGTCAGATTGTTACTGAAAACAGGTGTTGCAAGAATAATTGCTGCAGAAAGAGTTACAATTTTCTTTAAGGTTAATTTACTCTTCAATTTATCCTCCTAATTTTTCTTATTCAAAATACCTTCATAACAAGTTTACTACAACAAATGGCAAATATATGCCAAAAAATTATGTGGATTTCTATTATTAGTAGAAGTGTATATAACATAATTACTCAAATTATTTTAGTTAAAGATCGAAGTAAACTTTTGCTAATTGCTTAAACAAAAACAGCGTCTAAACTAACAAGTTTAAACGCTGATGACTATTTTATTCAATTTAAGCAGCAGTTCTGCTGATACTAAAGATACTGTTAAATAACCCGTTGGATAAGCCAGGTGTGTTATAAATGATGAAACGAATAAATGATGAGTCTAAAGTTTGCTGGATAAACCACGGATTTTGCAAAGCATTAAGCATTGACAGGATAATGTAAACGAAGAAATAACTGGCAAAAAAAGAGACGACAGCACCTAAAACACTATCTAGTAAATTGCCAAAGTTAGTCGCATGGGGATTTTTATTAGGTACCCAGCCTTTAAAAATCTTAACAACCATTTTGCCCAAAAAGACAATGATGAAGAATGCCAAAAAACGAAAGAGCATTAAGTTAGTTCCGGGAGTTAAAGTGGTTTGAATATTTTGCCCGGTGATCTGACTGTAAAGCCAATTGCCAACAGGATTTTGAAACAGAATAGCTGTAATGAAGACAATGGCAGCAAAAATCAAATTAATAATTAATCTGGTGAAGCCCGTTTGGAATCCTTTGTAGGTTTTTAGTGTCAAATAAGCCAGTACAATTAAAGTAACAATCATATTTATCTCCTTTGACGATATTATAGCTTAATTTATGCGTTTAGACTTTGACGACAGTCGAAAAATATTTCATAATTAAAGGGATGCATTGACTTTACATTAAGCCAATTTTAGCGTTAAATTTAAAGGGTGTGAAACAAGGTTTCACGGGTGAAAAATGAATCCTGAACAGTTCGTCCAAGAATTATCAAAACGTAATTTTAAATTAAATGAAAAACAAATCAACCAATTTAACCAATACTTTACCAGTCTGATTGAGACTAATAAAAAAGTTAATCTTACGCGGATAACAGAAAAAGATGAGGTTTATCTAAAGCATTTTTGGGATAGTATCACACCTCTTTTCACATTTGGTTCAGTATTAAAAGCGGCTGATACTTTATGTGATGTTGGTGCCGGCGCCGGTTTTCCTTCTATTCCTTTAAAGATTATGCTGCCTGAATTAAAGGTTACAATCGTTGATTCTCTGGGCAAACGGTTGAATTTTTTACAGGGTTTGATCACCCAGTTAAATTTAAAAAATGTTACCTTGGTTCATGGCCGTGCCGAAGATGTAGGGCAAAATAAACAATATCGGGAACAATTTGATGTTGTGACTGCCCGTGCTGTTGCTAACATGGCCGTTTTAAGTGAGTATTGTTTGCCGTTAATTAAAGAAAATGGCAATTTCATTGCTCTCAAGGGACCAAAAGCTGAAGACGAATTGAAATCAGCTCAGAAAGCCTTAAAAGTTTTAGGTGGTAAGGTCATTGCAGTTAAAGAATTAAAATTACCTCGAAGTATCGAAGAGCGCACTTTGATTCTGATAGAAAAAGTGCAGGCTACGCCTAAGAAGTATCCGCGGCAGGCGGGAACTCCGCACCGCAAACCAATTCATTAAACAGGGGGACTCAAAATGTCATTATTTTCTTCTTTACGTCATCATGAAGAAATACCTAAAAATAAGCAGATTCAGGATATTGAGCTAAGTAAAATAAAACCCAATTCTTTTCAGCCGCGGCACCAGTTTTCTGAAGAATCAATTCATGAATTGGCATCAACCCTTGATAAAGATGGGTTACTGCAACCAATTGTTGTACGTGAAAAAGAGGGCAATTATGAAATTATTGCTGGTGAACGCAGATTACGAGCCGCAAAGCAGCTCGCTTGGACAAAAATACCGGCAATAGTTAATAACATGGATGATAGCCAGGCTGCATCATTAGCTTTAATTGAAAACCTGCAAAGGGAAGATTTAAATCCGATTGATGAAGCACAGGCTTATAGTAATCTTATGAAACTAAATAACCTGACTCAAACTACCTTGGCCCAAAATATTGGCAAGTCACAATCTTATGTTGCTAACAAGCTGCGCCTGTTAAAGTTAACACCGAAAGTACAAAGTTATTTGGCCAGTGGTGAAATTTCACCACGTCACGGTCGCTGCTTGGTAGGACTGAGTGAGAAAGATCAAGGCCGTGTCTTAGATGAAATACTTGCAAATAACTTGAATGTGAGCGACACCGAAAAAATCGTTAAAAATGTTGACCAGTATTTTGCAGGCAAAAAAGTTAAGGATAAGGAAAAAGAACAGGCAGAACAAACAAGACGAGCAGCCAATCGCATTCCTAAAGATTTGAAAGTACAAATTAATACAATTAAAAGGGCAATTAAACTCGCACAACAGTCTGGCATCAAGGTTAAGTTCAAAGAAAATAATGATCCTGATGATTATATGATTACGATTGAATTGAAAAGAAAGTAGGAAGGCATGGAAAATATGGTGAGTGTAATTTCAGTTGCTAACCAAAAAGGTGGCGTCGGTAAAACGACAACAACTATAAATTTAGCGGCTTCGATTGCGGAACGCGGTTATCAAGTCTTAATTGTCGATATTGATCCGCAGGGTAACGCAACCTCTGGCCTGGGAATTGAAAAATCTGCTATTGATCAAGATATTTACAGCGTTTTAATTAATGACGTTCCCCTTAAAGATACGATTTTCCATACTTCAACTAAGCGATTGGATTTAGCTCCGGCGACTATCAATCTGTCTGGAGCTGAAACAGAACTAATCAGTATGATGGCCAGAGAAACACGCTTGAAGTCAGCTTTAGATTCAATTAGTGGTAATTATGATTTTATTTTTATTGATTGTCCGCCTTCATTAGGCCAATTATCTATCAATGCTTTTACGGCATCTGATTCAATTTTAATTCCCGTTCAAAGTGAGTATTACGCTATGGAGGGGCTTAGCCAGCTGCTTAATACCATCCGTTTGGTGCAAAAACACTTTAATAAAGATTTAGGTGTTGAGGGTGTTTTGCTGACCATGCTGGATGCGCGAACTAATTTAGGTGCGGAAGTTGTAAAAGAAGTACGTTCCTATTTTTCTGATAAGGTTTATAAAACTATTATTCCAAGAATTACTAAGCTGGCTGAAGCACCTAGTTATGGAGAAGCAATTACTGAATATGCTCCTAATTCACGTGGTGCTGAAGTTTATGATGATTTAGCTAAGGAGGTGTTAAAGAATCATGGTAAGAAACTCAAGAAATAAAGATACTAAAAAACATGGTGGTTTAGGTCGGGGGATTGAAGCCTTGTTTGAAGACGAACCGCAAATTGAAGATAATGAAGAAGAAATTCAGGATTTAAATTTAAGCGATATCAGACCTAATCCTTATCAACCACGTAAAAACTTTGATGACAAGTCTCTTAAAGAATTGGCTGATTCGATTAAAGAAAATGGTGTTTTTCAGCCAATTATTGTGCGTAAGTCGGTGAAAGGCTATGAAATTATTGCGGGTGAACGCAGGTTTCGTGCTTCAAAAATGGCTAAAAAGACTACAATACCGGCAATTGTCCGTGACTTTAGCGAAAGCCAAATGATGGAAGTTGCCGTTTTAGAGAATCTGCAACGTGAGGACTTAACACCTCTTGAAGAAGCTCAGGCCTACGAAATGCTGCAAAAAAACTTAGGTTTGACCCAAGAAGAAGTTTCAAAAAGAATGGGTAAGTCCCGTCCATATATTGCTAATTACTTGCGTCTTTTGACACTTCCTAATAAAACTAAGCACTTGTTACAGCACGGTGAACTTTCAATGGGACAAGCCAGAACGCTTTTAGGTTTAAAGAATAAGGACAAGATTGATGAAGTAGCTAAGCAAGTGGTTAAGGAAGGAATGCCAGTACGCAAAGTTGAGGCACTGGTAGCCAATCTTAATTCTAAAAAGCCGCGCAAAAAGACAGTGCACAAATCGCCATTTATTCGTGCTACTGAACATCAATTAGCTGATAAGCTGGGTTCAACTGTCAATATTTCCGCAAGTAAAAAAGGTAGCGGCCATTTGTCGATTGGCTTCTCTTCAACAGAAGAGCTGAATAGAATACTCGATGTGCTGGGAGTCGACCTTGATGAATAAAGAAATTGCTTATGGTTTGGCAGATACGGTATTAATGAAAAAGCCACATGCTTGTAAAACTAATGACTGGGAAGTTCTGCGTTTAGGAGCTGATATCAGGTTAAAGTGCATGGGATGTGGCCATATCGTAATGATGCCGCGTTCAAAATTCGCGCATAATTTAAAAAAAGTTTTAACTAAGGCGAATGATCCGGTTAATATTAAAAATACGCTTTATGTGCCTAAAAAAGAAATAGCACGGCCGGATATTAATCAAGAAAATAACTGATTTTGTTAAAGAAAGAGGATAAAAATGTCATTAACTGCTGGGATTGTTGGATTGCCAAACGTGGGCAAGTCAACTTTGTTTAACGCAATTACTAAAGCGGGTGCGGAAATGGCCAACTACCCGTTTGCAACGATTGAGCCTAATGTCGGAATGGTTGAAGTTCCGGACAAGAGACTGGCTCGAATTCAGGAACTGATTCCGGCTAAGAAAATTGTTCACACTACTTTTGAGTTTACCGATATTGCTGGATTAGTTAAAGGCGCTTCAAAAGGTGAAGGTCTGGGTAATAAATTCTTGGAAAATATTAGGCAAACGGATGCTATTATCCATGTTGTTAGGGCCTTTGAAGATGATAATATTACTTCCGTCACTGGTAAAGTAGATCCGGAAGAAGATATCAACACTATCAACTTGGAATTGGCAATTGCGGATCTTGACGCCGTCAATCGCCGCATTAATAAGGTAAAAAAGATTGCCCAGCAAAATGACAAAGAGGCTAAAGCAGAGTTCAATGTTTTGCAAAAAATCAAGCCGGTGTTAGAAGAAGGTAAAGCTGTCCGTTCAATCAGTTTTAATGACGATGAGCAAAAAATTGTTAAGGGCTTGTTCTTGCTGACTGATAAACCCGTTATCTATGTAGCTAACATCGCTGAAAGTTCAATGGCCGACCCAGAAAAAGACGAGTACTATCAAGTGGTTAAAAAACATGCAGAAAGTGAAAATGCGGAATGTTTAGGTATATCTGCTGCAACCGAAGAAGAAATTGCCGGCTTGGATGACGATGAAAAAGCTGAGTTCCTGGAAGCAGAGGGCGTAACTGAGTCAGGCCTTGACCGTTTAATCCGTGCAGCCTACCACATTTTAGGCTTGAGGACTTTCTTTACGGCTGGTGGTCCTGAAACACGGGCATGGACTTTTCATAAGGGAATGAAGGCTCCGCAAGTTGCAGGCGTTATTCACTCTGATTTTGAGCGGGGATTTATTCGCGCTGAAGTAGTTTCATTTACTGATCTTGATCAGTATGAAACCATGCAAAAGGTTAAAGAAGCGGGAAAGCTACGTCTTGAAGGTAAAGATTATGAAGTTCAAGATGGGGACATTATTGAATTTAGATTTAACGTTTAGGAAAAAATAATGGCAGAAAAGAAAACTGAAGAACAAGCTAAGATAGATACTAATAAGCAGGAAAAGTTAAAAGAAAAAGTAATTAATCAGAATAAGGATGATGAAGTCAAGCAAATGCAGCCTGCTGAATTGCGTAAGCAACTCAGTAACAAGAACTCTGACTATGTTTTTCGTTTGCAAAAAGAACTAGAAACACAGGGTAAAATGAGTCATGAAGATGCCCAAAAAAGAGTGGATGAGCTTTTAAATGACTTGGTAATTGCACAACGTCATGGTCAACCAGCCAGCACGTATTATAATATGTCGCCTAAACTTAAGGCTGCTGACATGTTAAAGCCCAAAAAGAAAAAGGCTTCAGATATTCTATTTTGGCAATACGCTACGGATAATGCCTTGTTTTATGTTGCTATTTTCTTTGGTCTTTTTGGCTTAATTGGCTTGTTCCAAAAGAATGACAAATATAATTCACAGATGGGTGTATTAACATTATTGATTGTTGGTGCTTCACTAGGTGTTTTCATGACCAAATATAATGACTGGGTTTTACCTAATGGCAGTAAAAATCGTAAAATTCCGTGGTCAAAATTAATCTGGGGTTTTGTTTTACTGATGGGAATGCTCTTTATCTGCTTTGGCGTATTAGGCCTTCCTGCATTACAAGTGATCAACCCGGCTTTGCCAGGAGTATATAACTTAATTATTGCAGCGGTAGCGTATGGCATTCGCTGGTTGTTCCGCCGGCATTATGAAATTATTGGTTCGGCCTTTTCACCAGCTGATAAGAGCAAATAGGTGCTTTTTGTCAAGAAAAGCGCTATACTTAGATAACTATATGTTTTAAAGGATAAATAGATTTATTATGAATCTATTTATCCTTTTTAAACTGAAAACACGTAAAAAAGAAAGCATTAATAAATTAGAAAGAGGTATTTAATGATTAACACGCTGCGTAAGTCAATCAGGCAGTATAAAAAACTGTCGTTGCTGTCGCCATTATTTGTTACTGGTGAAGTTATCATTGAGATGTTAATACCGTATTTAGTTGGTATATTAATAGACAATGGCATTATGAAGGGAAATATGTCATATATCACTAAGACTGGTGTTATTTTACTGGTGTTAACAGTTGTTTCACTTGTTTTAGGTTCCGGTGCCAGTTATGCCTCTGCTCACGCTGCTTCTGGTTTTGCGGCTAACCTGCGTAAAGATATGTTCTATCATGTGCAAGATTATTCTTTTGAAAATATTGACAGGTTTTCCAGCGCGAGCCTAGTTACGAGAATGACTACTGATGTTAATAACATTCAGATGTCTTATCAAATGCTGATTAGAATAGCAGTTCGGGCACCAATGATGTTGTTAGTTTCAATTATTATGTCAATAATAGTTAGTCCACAGTTGTCACTTGTTTTTGTCGTGATTGCACCGGTTTTCGTAATCCTTTTAGGCTTAGTGATTAAAAGTGCCAGCAAGTATTTTCCTAAAATTTTCCGCGGTTATGACCGCATGAACCAGGTTGTCCGGGAAAATGTTCGTGGTATTCGCGAAGTCAAAACCTATGTGCAAGAAGAAGCGCAAACTGTTAAGTTTAAAAAATCGGCTGGTTTTATTTATAGACTTTTTGCTACAGCTCAGAAGATCATGTCACTTAACTCCATGATTGTCATGGCTGTTTTGAATATTTCTAATTTAGCTATTTGCTGGTTTGGTGCTAAGGAAATTGTGGGTGGCAGTTTACAGACTGGTCAATTAATTTCAATGTTCTCATATTCCAACTCTGTCTTGGGTAGCTTGAACATGCTAGCTATGATCATTACTCAGCTGGTAGTTTCAGGAGCTAGTGGTCACAGGGTTGCTGCGGTTATTAATGAAAAGCCTTCAATTGAAAATCCACGTAAACCGTTAAAGCATGTGAATAATGGAGAAGTGATTTTTGATCATGTCAACTTTAAGTATGACCCAGATGATAAGGAACTGGCTTTAAGTGATATTAACTTAAATATCAGGCCGGGTGAAACAATAGGAATAATTGGTCGTACGGGGTCATCAAAATCTACATTAGTTTCTATGATTCCGCGGCTTTACGATACCGATTCTGGAGCGGTGCGTGTATCGGGACATAACGTTAAGTCCTATGACTTAAAGACGTTGCGTGATAATGTTGCCATGGTTTTACAAAATAATGTCCTATTTTCAGGCACTATCAAGGAAAACCTCAAATGGGGCAATGAAAATGCAACAGATGAAGAAATTATCGCTGCCTCAAAAATTGCTCACGCTGATGACTTTATTCGTGAAATGCCAGATCAATATGACACTATGGTTGAGCAGGGCGGTAATAATGTTTCTGGTGGCCAAAAGCAAAGGATCACTATTGCAAGGGCATTGCTCAAAAAGCCGAAAATCTTGATACTCGATGATTCTACTTCAGCAGTAGATACACAGACTGAGCGTCAAATTCGGGAAGCCTTGGCAAAGGATATGCCCGATACTACCAAAATTATTATTTCTCAAAGAATTGTGTCAATTAAAGATGCAGACAGGATAATTGTAATGGATGAAGGCAAGATTCAGGATATCGGGACACATGAAGAGCTATTGCAGCGTAATGATTTATACAGCTCAATTGCTAAGTTTCAAGAAGAACAGAAGAAGTAGGTGATTAATTTGGATAAAGCAGTAGAAAATAAAAATAGCCAAAATACTGGTAAACGTTCCACAATTTTATGGCGTCTGCTTAAATTAGTTGCCAGTACAAGTCCTTGGATGCTGATTGCTTCAACAATTGCAATAATTTTAACAGCTGCAGCAAACGTTTTAGGTTCACTATTTATTGAACGTTTGATTAATGTTTACATTATTCCCTTAACTAAAGAAGCGCAGCCAAATTTTGGTCCGCTTTTACATGCAATTGCAGTTATGTTTGGTTGCTATGCTATCGGATTTATTTCTAATTATCTTTTTGCTGTGTTGATGGCAGTTTTGGCCCAGAAAGTACAATATAGAGTACGACTTGAAATGTTTGAGCACATGGAAATGTTGCCAATTTCCTATTTTGACGAAAATGATTATGGCGACATTATGAGTTGCTATACTAATGATATTGATACCTTGCAACAAATGATTTCACAATCAATTCCGCAGTTTATGAACTCTGCGTTGAACCTCATTTTTGTTTTGGGTGCCATGCTGGCTTTAAGTTGGCAATTAACTATCTTTACCTTGATTGTTTTTGCACTCTCTATTATAATCGTCCGTTTTTTAACCGTTCGCTCCGCTCATTATTTTCAATTGCAACAAAAAGAATTGGGTCAAGTTAATGGTTACAATGAAGAAATGCTTAATGGTCTTAAGGTAATAAAGGTCTTTAGCCATGAACCTGAAGTTGAAGAAGACTTTGATGCTTATAATGAATCTTTAAAAGTAGCATCTGGTAAAGCTCATACGTATGCCACAATTTTGTTCCCTATTATGGGCAACATGGGCAATTTGCTCTACGTCTTAATTGCTATTTTAGGTGGAGCAGTTGCTATTAACCGTATTGCCCCACTTTCATTAGGAGTCATTGGTGCTTTCTTGCAATTATCTAAGCAATTTGCAATGCCAATAGCCCAGATTTCACAACAATTAAATTCTATTGTAATGGCTTTAGCGGGCGCAGAAAGAATCTTTAAGTTAGAGGATCAACCCGTTGAAATTGATGATGGTGATGTCACTATTACCAAGGATGAAAATGTTAAGGGTGCCTGGCATTGGAACGTACCACAAAAAGATGGCTCTGTTAAGAAAGTCACAGTTAAAGGACATATCGTCTTTGATCATGTTAATTTTGGCTATACGCCGAATAAACAAATTTTGTACGACATTTCTATTGACGCTAAGCCAGGTATGAAAGTAGCCTTAGTTGGTGAAACCGGTGCTGGTAAAACGACGATTTCTAATATGATTAATCGTTTTTACGAAATTAATTCTGGTACGATTACTTATGATGGTATTCCCATTAGTAGAATTAAGAAGGATGATTTGCGTCAGTCTCTGTCAATTGTTTTACAAGACACGCATATGTTTACCGGTACGGTGATGGACAATATTCGTTTTGGCAATACCGATGCAAGTGATGATGATGTATATCAGGCAGCACACTTATCTCATGCTGATGAATTTATTCATCATTTGGATGAAGGTTATAAAACAATCATTGATGGCAATGGCGGAGACTTGTCTCAAGGACAAATGCAGCTGCTCAGTATTGCACGAGCAATGATAGCAGATGAACCTGTGATGATTTTGGATGAAGCCACTTCAAGCATTGATACCCAAACGGAAAAACTGGTACAAGCTGGTATGGATAACTTGCTTGCAGGTCGCACTAGCTTTGTCATAGCTCACCGCCTGTCTACGATTGTTAACTCGGATTTAATTCTGGTGCTTGATCATGGCCATATTATTGAAGCCGGCAATCACGAACAACTCCTAAAGAAGAAGGGTTATTACTACGAGTTATATACTGGTAAAAAAGAAATAGAATAGATGTACTTAAAATATTCCTGGTCCTATAGACTGGGAATTTTTTTGCTTTAAATAATGGTGTAAGCAATAATTACTTTTCAACCATTAGTTTGTGTTATGGTAAAATAAATGAATTTAGTTGGTTCGACACTATTAATATAATTTGGTGATAATTCAAATTTTAAAAAAGTAATAAAGGAATTAAGCGATGAATCAAATTATCCAGATTTTAAGCCAGCGCAAAGGCGATTTAGGAGTTGCTTTATTGCAGCATCTGCAAATATCGTTAGTTTCGTTGCTGATTGCAATGGTGATTGCCATGCCTTTGGCCTTTTGGACAGTAAAACACACTAAAATAGCAGAGGTATTATTGCAAGTTGCCAGCATTTTACAGACCATTCCGTCACTAGCACTTCTAGGTTTATTAATTCCACTCGTTGGGATTGGAACAGTGCCTGCTGTGATTGCTTTAGTGGTATATGCACTATTACCGATTTTTCAGAACACATACCTGGGATTAACTGAAATTGATCCGGCACTAGAAGAAGCTGCTGACGCATTCGGTATGTCACGCATGCAAAAATTACTTAAGGTGGAGTTGCCTTTAGCTATGCCGACAATCATTTCGGGTATTAGAACGGCCTTAGTTTTAATTATCGGTACTGCCACCATGGCAGCTTTAATTGGTGCTGGAGGCTTGGGCAGTTTTATTTTATTGGGAATTGACCGCAACAATACCGGACTAATTGTAATTGGCGCTGTTTGTTCTGGCGTTTTGGCGATTACTCTAAGCGCGCTCATTAAGTGGCTGGAACATACCTCAGTTAAAACAGTTTTGGGAATATTAGGAGTTAGTGTCATCTTCTTAGCGGGAAGTGGAATTTATCAAGCTGTTGCCAGTCAGAAAGAAACAGTTACAATTGCCGGTAAGTTAGGTTCTGAACCAGAAATTTTGATTAACATGTATAAAGAGTTAATTGAACAAGACGATCCACACGTTCAAGTGACCTTGAAACCTAATTTTGGTAAAACTACCTTTTTATATACTGCTTTGAAAAACAATAAAATAGATATTTATCCAGAATTTACGGGAACTGTTTTGGAAACCTTTGCGAAGTCTCCGGTTAAAACGGTTGGTTTGTCTGAAAAAGAAACCTATGAAAAAGCAAAAGAATTAATGAATAAACAGGATAAGCTTACTTTGCTTAAGCCTATGGCGTACGATAATACATATGCCTTAGCAGTTAAAACTTCATTTAAAAAGAAAAATCGTTTAAGAAAAATCAGTGATTTGGCTAATATCACCAATCAGCTAAAAGGAGGAATGACATTAGAATTTATTGATCGTGGTGATGGGTTCAAGGGTATTAAGAAATTATACAAGATTGATTTCCCTGTTAAGTCAATGGAACCGGCTTTGCGTTACCAGGCAATTAATCAGAATAAAGTTAACATCGTTGATGCCTATTCAACTGATAGTGAATTGCGCCAATATCATTTGACTATTTTAAAAGATGATAAGCATAATTTTCCTATTTATCAGGGCGCTCCCTTGATGACCAATGATTTTGCCCGCAAGCATCCGCAAATTGTCCGCAGCTTGAATAAGCTGGCTGGCAGGATTTCCGAAAAGCAGATGCAGGAAATGAACTATGAAGTTAATGTTAAAAATATGGATCCTGGACAAGTCGCACGTCACTTTTTATTAAAACAGCATTTGCTTAAGGAGAAGTAAGATGACTTCAGCAATTAAGTTTGAGCATGTAAATAAAACCTTTGCTAAAAAAGTAGTAGTTAACGATCTTAATTTGGATATTCAGCAAGGCGAACTTTTCGTTTTGGTAGGAAACTCAGGCAGTGGAAAAACTACCTCGATTAAAATGATTAACCGTTTGGCAGATCCTAGTGCTGGACAGATTTTAGTCAATGAGCGGCCTACGACTGATTATAACGTTCAAAAATTGCGCTGGAAAATTGGTTATGTTTTGCAACAAATTGCTCTTTTTCCTAACATGACTGTTGCTAAAAATATTACTTTGATTCCGGAAATTCAAGGTGCTAAAGCTGATCTTACGGAAATGGCCGCAAATTTATTAGAAAAAGTGGGACTAAATCCCCAAGAGTATGCTCACCGTTATCCTCATGAACTGTCTGGCGGTGAACAACAAAGAATTGGCATTTTACGCGCGATTGCGTCAAAGCCACCGATTGTTTTAATGGATGAACCCTTTAGCGCCCTGGATCCACTTTCCCGCGCAAATTTACAAGAACTAGTTATTAATTTGCACAAGCAACTGCATAATACAATTTTATTTGTGACGCATGATATGAATGAAGCCCTGCACTTAGCTGACAGGATTGGCGTTATGAAGGATGGCAAATTATTACAGGTCGATCAGCCACAAGAAATCTTACGCCATCCGGCAAACAATTTTGTCAGGGACTTTTTTAAAGGCAGCTTAGGGAACAATTTATATGAAACACCATTAAAGCAAGCAGCCTTATTTAATGAATTTAAGCAAACTAGTTCTAATTCGCTGGCAGCAATGCCTGTAATTAATATTAATGAAAAAATTGCTGCATTACTGCTACTTTTGAGCCGTCAAAATGAAGTTGCCGTACAAAATAATAATGGAAAATATTTAGGCTTCATTGATCGCCAGTGGCTGATTAAATATTTGAACAATATTAATAGTTTAAAATAGGAAATGAGCTGGTAACTGTCCAGCTTTTTTAATAAAACGATAAAATTATGCTTGAATATTAGTAGTTTATTACAAAATTGACTAAAATATTAGACATAGATTCTGCTAAACTATATTTAGTGGAATAATGAAATAAAGCGAAAAATAATCAATAGATAAAAGAAGGGAAATTAGCCCTATGAAAATTTTAGTTGTTGACGATGATAAAGAAATCGTCGAGCTGTTAAGTATTTATCTTAAAAATGAAGGTTACACTCCAGTTGTTGCCTATAGCGGCAAAGAAGCAATTACGAAATTAACTACGACGCCAGATATTGCATTAATGATCTTGGACATCATGATGCCTAATATGAGCGGAATTGATGTTATCAAGGAAGTACGCAAAGATTCTGATATCCCAATTATTATCGTATCAGCCAAGACTGGTGATATGGATAAAATTCAAGGCTTGATTACTGGAGCAGATGACTATGTTTCTAAGCCATTTAATCCTTTAGAAGTAATGGCACGAGTTCGTTCACTTTTGCGTCGTAGTCAAAAGCAGGTTAAGGATGATGAACCAGATATTTTAGAAGTGGGACCACTGATTATTAACCGTGATTCACATGAAGTTAAGACAATTGATGGTAAAGACATTCAGTTGACTGCCCTGGAATTTGGCATTTTATATTTGCTCGCCAGTCACCCTAACCGTGTATTTTCAGCGGATGAAATTTTTGAACGGGTTTGGCAGCAGGAATCGATAGTTTCTGCTAAAACCGTTATGGTGCATGTTTCACACCTGCGTGACAAAATTCAATCGGCAACGGGTGGTGAAGATGTTATTCAGACCGTCTGGGGAGTAGGCTATAAAGTTGAGGCTTAACTAGATGAAAAAGGAAAGGGTCAAGCTGACAGCTGCGGAAAAGAGTGAGCTGTTTGCTGAAGGCGTTATAACGGTAGTTCTAGAGCTACTATTGAACCTGTCAGTGATTATTTTAATCAACTTGACAATTTTACAAGATAAAAACCTGGTTAACGGGATATATTTTTTAAAAAAGACCATTACCTTTGCTGGTGGGCGCCACTTATGGTCCTGGCAGAATACCTTTATTATTTTCATGGGTATTGGTGATTTAATCGTTCTGTACTGGCGCTTAATTCGGCGCTATCATCAAATGCAGTTAAGACATGTTATTTCTGAACTGCATTATATTGCTAAGGGACATTTTGACCATACAATTTCTTTTAAAGTCAAAACTGATTTGCAAAAAGTAATTGATTCAATTAATTCGTTAGTAGACAGTACAGTAAATGCGATTAATGAAGAAAAAGCGATTGAAAAGTCAAAGGACGAACTGATTAGCAATGTTTCTCATGATATCAGAACGCCCTTAACTTCTATCATCGGCTATTTGGGTTTACTGAAATCGGGGGTGTCAAATCCAGCAGATCAACAAAGATACCTTAATATTGCATATATGAAGGCTGAACAGATGAAATCGCTCGCTCATGATTTGCTTGAGTATACCACGTTAAAATCAACTAGTACCAAATTAAATTTGTCTTCTTTACATATTTTTTCTATGTTAGAGCAGGTTGCCGCGGGCTTTGAATTCGAAGGTCAGGAAAAAGGGATAGTATTTAATATAGAAGCAAGACCTAAAAATTTAACTATTCAAGCTGATGCGGAAAAGTTGGTACGTGTTTATAATAATCTCATCACTAATGCGCTAAAGTACGGTACAGGTGCAACACAAATTAACTTAATTGCTAATTTAGTTAATAACAATGAAGTTGAGTTACGGGTAGAAAACAATGGTGCTCAAATTCCCGAAGATTCGTTGAAAAAAATATTTGAACGTTTTTACAGAGTCGAAGGCTCCCGTAATACCCAAACTGGTGGCACCGGGCTAGGTCTATCAATTACCAAAAGTATTGTTGATCTTCATCAGGGAAAAATCCGCTGTGAATCTGACAAAGATTGGACCCGTTTCATTATTTGCCTGCCTTTAAACTTAAAGAGTGAAAAAACTCCAGCATAGCTGTGGTATAATTTTGACTGAGATAATAAATAGAGGAGTATAGCATGAGTATTTCTTTAAATACCTGTATTTTAATTTTAAAAGAACACCATCTGCTTAAATCGAGTGCTGTCCAAGATACTATATCTTCTAAGATGGAATATGTGTCGTATGACTCGCGTGACGTTCATACCAATACATTATTCTTCTGTAAAGGTGCTGGTTTTCGTCCCACTTATTTGTCAATGGCAAAGGCGAATGGTGCTAATTGTTATGTAGCAGAGCAACCCTATCCGGAAGGTAAGGGAATGCATGCACTGATTGTGCGTAATGTTTCCAAAGCGATGGCGTTATTGTCTGCGGCATTTTTCCGTTTCCCACAAGACGATTTATATTTAATAGCTATTACTGGTACTAAAGGCAAGACTACAACGGCCTACTTTTTAAAAGGGATGTTAGATCAGGTAAACGGCGGTAAAACGGCGTTAATTTCATCAGTCAACACAGTTGTGGGACCTAAAAAAGATGATACTTTTAAGTCAAGCTTGACTACGCCTGAATCACTTGATTTGTTCCGTGATATGCGAATAGCTGTAGACAACGGAATGACGCATATGGTTATGGAAGTTTCCAGCCAGGCTTATAAGAAAAACAGGGTATTTGGTCTGACCTATGACCTGGGCTTTTTCTTAAATATTACACCTGATCATATTGGACCCAATGAGCATCCCAATTTCGCTGATTATTTACATTGTAAGTTGCAGCTGCTGGTTAATGCTCGTAAATGTATTATTAACGCTCAGACTGATCATTTTCCTGAAGTTTACGCTGCGGCCATGACTACTACTGATCCAGACAGTATTTACTTATTTGCTGACGAAAAATTTACTAATCCGGATCTGAAACAGACCATCGATTTTCGTTTTTCGACCCAAGAGCTTGATATGTCACGGACCAGGTTCCAGGTGTTATGTGTTAGCGACAAAGCCAAGCAGCTTAAAATAGCTGGCGATTACCAGTTAAAGATGTTAGGTGATTTTAATGAATCTAACGGTACCGCAGCAGTAATTGGTGCAGGACTGGCAGGAATGAATTATGACGATGCTGCTAAAGGTATCAGTCAAGTTACCGTCCCTGGAAGAATGCAAACAGAAGTTACAAAGAAGCACGGAGTAGTGGTTGTGGACTTCGCACATAATGAAGCCTCAATGATGGCTCTTATGGGCTTTATGCAACGAGAATTTAATAATCCTAAAATTATTGTCGTTGTGGGGGCACCTGGTGACAAAGGAGTTTCTCGTCGTCCCGGTTTTAGTAACAGTCTGAATGCCTACGCTGATAAAGCCTTTCTGACAACAGATGATCCTGGCTTTGAAGATCCCATGGATATAGCACAGGAAATTGATGCAGGGATCAATCATTCTAAAGTTGATGTCACAATAGAACTAGACCGTAAGAAGGCCATTCATGATGCAATCAGTATGTCCAAGCAGGGTGATGTTGTTCTGATCTGTGGTAAAGGTGAAGATAGTTATCAAAAGATACGGGGAGTAGATACTCCTTATCCGTCTGATATTACAGTTGCACAACAGGTAATTGATGAACTTGAAGGGCAAAAAGAACATTTTAACGGTTAGAAAAGTAGGTATTAATGAAACATTTTTTTAGTATTATTGGTGGTATGGGTACCATTGCAACGGAAAGCTACGTCCGCATGATTAATCACCGTATAAAGATTACTAAAGATCAGGACTATCTGAATTATATTTTAGTTAATGATGCCCAAATTCCTGACCGAACGGCTTATATCAAAGACCATAGTCAGCCTAATTTTTTCAATGCCTTGCGTGATGATGTGCTCCAGCAAGCAATGCTAAAGCCTGATTTTTTCGTGATGCCATGTAATACTGCACATTTTTTTTATGATGACTTGGCTAAACTAACTGACATTCCTTTTTTGCATATGATGCGCATTGCCGTGCATAAGTTCGTAAATGATTATCCGGAAGAAAAAAAGATTGGTTTGATTGCTACAGAAGGTTCGATTTATGATCATCTGTACGAAGACGAAATTGAACAAGTTGGCCGTGAGGTAGAACTGGGTGGTCCTGAGATTCAACCGCTGGTTACTGAGCTGATTTATTCCAACATTAAAGAAAAAGGCGTAGTTGATGGCGAACTTTATCACCGCATATTACGCACCATGCATGATCAATATGGTTGTAATGTAATTTTACTTGGTTGTACTGAATTATCTTTAGCTCAGGAAAAGGCGCCAGAGCATCCGTATAATGTTATTGATCCGCAAGTTATTATTGCTGATGTGGCAATTGAATTAGAACTAAAAATTCGTGCAGGAATGGATCCTAAGACTGCTATAGAGAAATATATGTATTAAATAATACGTATGATTTAACACAAATTAAAATAGACTAGTAATCAATTTGATTATTAGTCTATTTATTTTTCCAAAAAAGTATTGACAATGTTTCTACTTGGTATTAGTGTTTTAGAAAAGTAATACAGTAAAAGTGGGAGGGCTCAAATGTTATATCTTTTATATATATTTATTGGCATACTGATAATTCTGACTACTAATTTAGCAGTAACAGTAATTTTGAGCATTAGAGATGCTTATCGCAATCACCTTAAAGATCATTTATCATTTGGCACTGCCTTCAAGAAATATTTTGTTAAAAATAATAATATCTCTCTCCATCTGTCTGATTGGAAGTTTTAAAACTTTCTGACAAGAAAGCAAATTTATAATGAAGTTTATAATGAAGATAAAAAGCTATATTAAAAATAAGGAAAATCGTTTAGATTTTCCTTATTTGTTGTCTGAATTTTTAAAACTTAATAATATTAATTATTGACTGATTCTTCTTGCTTTAAGGCCTGTCTATCAAGTGACTTAAAGAAAGGATAGTAAGCAAGAATGGCAAATATCAACTCAATTGCTTGCCACACTGCTGCTCTCCAATCTCCACCAGTCATTAAAAATCCACTGATGATTGTTGGTGTTGTCCAAGGTACTTGGGCTACAATCATTCCGATAATGTGAAACCTCATTAAGAAATAAGTAATAAATTGTAGAATCATTGGAACTAAAATAAATGGAATCATTAATGTAGGATTTAAGACAACCGGTACACCAAACATAACCGGTTCACTGATATTAAAGATAGCTGGCATGATACTTAAATTGCGCATTGCTTGATATCTTTTACTTTTGGCGGTAAACATACAAAGAACTAATCCTAAAATTGCACCAGTGCCACCAATGGTCATACCAAAATTTAAAAATCCGTCTGCAGTAATGTTAATTGGAGCTTTTCCTTTTGCAACTGCATTAATGTTTTGAGTTAAAAAAGTTAAGAATACTGGAGTATAAATACTGCCCACAATATTAGTGCCATGAATTCCAACAGTCCATAGTAAACAAACAAGAAAGATCGCTAGTTCAACCCCCCAAATACTTGAAAGACCTACTACGAGGGGACTGAAGATCATTGTAACTACACTATTGATATCAATGTTACATACTACTCTAATAATCCATACAACTAATAAAGCTGCAGCACCAGGGATTAAGGATGAAAAAGAGTTTGCAACTGCAGGTGGTACAGAATCAGGTAGAGTAATAACCCAGTGATGATTAATACAGAAACGCATTACTTCTACTGTTAAGATACAAATTACAATAGCAGTAAAAATACCACCTGAGCCTAGTTGAGATGGATCAATTGCTAATTTGTTATTTAACATTGCCATTAAGAAAGCTATAGTACCAATGGCAGTAGTGGACATTGGATCCATCTTGTTAGCTTTAGCTGCTTGGTAGCTAATTCCCATTGCTACTATTAATGCTAGAATTCCAAATGTAACCGTGACACAAGCGTTTAAGGCAGGTGCGAAAGGTTTAATAATATTTGCCCAACCTGGAATAGGTAGTTGCGCAATAATCATAAATATTGATCCGAAAATAGTAAATGGAATAGTAATGATCATTCCGTCTCTAAGAACGATCATATATTTTAAGTTACCAACTTTTGCCAGTTTAGGCAGTAGCTTTTGTTGCATAGTTGTCATTATGTTATGCATGATAAAATCCTCCTAAAAGATTGTTTAATCAGGTATGTAAAGTGAACTAACTAACCATGCATAATGTAATCCCTTACATGAATTTTGTCAAATTATTTTTAAAAACAATCTTTAAGGAATAAGTCGCAACCTCTTGTTTCCTAATTCAAATACTTCTCGTAACAAAAGTGAATAACCTCCCAAAAGAGGTGCGAATCGCGATTTACGCGCTATTTGCAATTGTGTTTTATGTTTTCTTAAAATTGGTAGATTATTTTTTATTTGAATAAGTAAGTTAGGAATGTTTTCAAGTAAGGTTGAATCAAGAATTATCATTTGTGGTGAAAAGGTAGCAATAAGATTATTTAGCACAAGAGATAAGCATTTAACAAATTGAGAAATAGATTCACTAACTTGCTTATTTCCTTTAAAGTATAATTTTGCTATTTGTTGAATGGATAAATTATTTAGTCCTTTAGCTTGGGAGATATTTTTTAATATGGCTTCTTGAGAACAATATATTTCTGGATTAAATAGTTTTAGTGTTTCATCTCTTGTTGACAAAAATTGCATTTCACCCAAATCTCCTGCATTATTTCCCAATCCTGTATATAAATTTTCGTTAATAATTATGCCAGCATTAATGGTTTCGTCAATGGCAACTGTTATCAGATTCTTTATGTGATTATTAGAAGAAAAATCTCGTTGAAAAATTGCTGCCGCATCAGCGTTATTGGCAACTATTACGGGAACAGAATAGTTTTCTTTAAGCCAGGCTTCTAATGAATTGCATTTCGACTGTTCCTTTTTATGGATTGCCAGGGAAATACCAAGTAATCCTCTTTGTGTACCTAATATATGAAAATCGGAGATTTTCTTTTTTAGTACTTCTTTAATACTTCTGCTTTTATTAGTTAACGCTATTTCTTCAAAACGATTAATGTAACCATTTGCTAAAGTAGCCATAATTTTAAGTGAATTAGAACCCAATTCTAAATTGATAAAGTATCCGTATTTAGAATTAAAGGAGACAAGTAATGGTCTTCTACCGCCAACAGTGGTACTTTCACCTTCACCTATTTCTGTAACATATTTTTTAGTTAGTAAATCATCTAAAATACTTGAAATTGTAACCTTATTGATTGAAAGATCCTTAGAAATTTGGCTACGAGAAATTGGTCCATAATTAATAACGTGTTTTATGACGGAAATCTCATTGCTTTTGCGCATAGCCTGCTTATTTATAACCATTTTGTTAATTACCTTTCTTACTTTTTATTATAAAGGAATTTTCTCAATTCATTCAATAATATTCATTGAATGTATTTACATTTAAACTGGATAGTATTATTCTAACTATCAAGGTATGTAAACTAAACTAACTAACTCGAACAGGAGATGCGGCAATGGCAGTATTAACAGTAGACGTTGGGCAAAAGTATATCAGGTATGGTTTTTTTGATAGAAACGATAACTTAACGGGTAAAGGTCAGTATCAAATTTCAAATGGCTCTGCCAATACTTTTTATGAATCTTTAGCAAAATTAGTAAAAGAAAGTGACTTTGAAGTTACTGCGATTAGTATTAGTTTTCCAGGTTTCATTGATGTTAAACGTAATATTGCTATCAGAGCCGGATCACTGAGAAATTTGGATGGTCACAATATTGTTGAAGATTTGCATCATTATTTAAATAATGACATTGAAATATTTATTGAAAATAATTCTAATTGTGCAGCAATAGCGGAAAAATTAAATGGAAATGCTCAAGACGTTCATGACTTTGTAGTTATGACTTTGGGTAATGGTGTAGGTGGAGCTATTTTTATTAATAATACTTTACTTCGAGGAATTGGTTATTCAGCGGGTGAATTTGGTATGATGATCAGTGATTATTCTGGTCATGGCTATGATAGTGAACATTTTTTAGCTTCTGCAAAAGCATTGATTGCTAGTTATTCGGAAATGAGAGGAATTCCGAATGATTTAGTAGAAGAATTTCAAATATTTTCTGAATTAGATGATCCACAAGTAAAAAAAATAGTAGATCAATGGGCCACTTATGTAGCTATTTGCATTTTTAATATTGCTTGTACTCTTAACCCACAAAAGTTTTTAATTGGTGGAAGTGTTAGTCAAAATAGTGAGCTAATTCCAATACTCAATAATAAATTGGCTGGGATTCCGAATTGGCGAGATTTTCAAGCTGAAATAGAGTCGTGCCGTTTCTATGATGATGCGAGTCTTTACGGAGCTTATTGGGCCTACATGGGGAGTAAAAAAGATGTTTCATAAAAAATTAGATAATTTTCCAAAAGATTTTTTATGGGGAGCAAGTTCAGCTGCCTATCAAATAGAAGGTGCAGCAACTGAAGATGGAAAAGGAAAATCAATTTGGGATGTATATGCACATGAGAAGGGGAATACTTATAAAGGTACTAGTGGAGATGTAGCTGTAGATCATTATCATAAATATAAAGAGGATGTAGGCTTAATGAAAAAAATGGGATTAAAAGCCTATCGCTTTTCTATTGCTTGGAGTCGTGTTATTCCCGAAGGAGTGGGAAAAGTAAATATAAAGGGATTGAAATTTTACCATAATTTAATTCATGAACTTGAAAAAGCACACATTGAGCCTATATTGACTATATATCATTGGGATCTTCCATTGGCATTACAAGAAAAATATGGTGGATGGGAATCTGCTAAAACTATTGCAGCGTTTAAAAATTATGCCGAGCTTCTATTCAGAGAATTTGGTGCAGAAGTAAAATATTGGGTAACCATAAACGAACAGAATGTTTTTACGTCCATGGGATATCGTTGGGGTACACATCCACCTAAAAAGCATAGTTTTAAATTAATGTTATTAGCAAATCATCATATCAATATTGCAAATGCAGAAGTAATTAAGCTCTTTCATCAAATGGTTCCGAATGGTATGATAGGACCAAGTTTTGGTTATGGCCCAACTTATGCAAAAACTTCAGATCCAGAAGACGTGTTAGCGTCGATGAATGCAAATGATTTTAATAATAATTGGTGGTTAGATGTATATTGTACAGGCAAGTATCCATTTTTCTGTAAGAAGCAATTTGAAAAATGGAATATCATGCCTGAAGTTACGGGAGAAGAACAAAAGATTTTGGAGGATACTGAAGCTCATCCGGATTTTCTTGGTATTAATTACTATCATGGTGGTACTTTTCAACAAAATAGAATTCAAAAAGCGGTTAAATCTGAAGAGCAAGAAAGTTTTGATAAAACTGATCCCTATTTGGAACAGCCCAAAGAAAGGAATGCTAATGAACCTGAAGTTCCTATGTTTAATAATGTAGAAAATTCATATGTAGATAAAACTCAATGGGGCTGGGAAAAAGACCCAACTGGATTGAGAATTGCACTTAGACAAGTTTATGAAAAGTACCACCTGCCTATTATGATTACTGAAAATGGCTTAGGGGCTCAGGATAAGGTTGTTAAAGGCAAAATTAACGATAATTATCGCATCTCTTACTTATCAGAACATATTATTGCAATGCGGGAAG
The DNA here is from genome assembly GCF_042679465.1 of Lactobacillus melliventris. Taxonomy (NCBI): domain Bacteria; kingdom Bacillati; phylum Bacillota; class Bacilli; order Lactobacillales; family Lactobacillaceae; genus Lactobacillus; species Lactobacillus melliventris. The sequence continues at coordinate 66,037 of NZ_JBHTMT010000006.1, forward strand.
CTATTACTGATGGTGTGAACCTGCTAGGTTATTGTGCTTGGTCTTTTACAGACTTGTTAAGCTGGCTAAACGGATATTCTAAACGTTACGGCTTTGTTTATGTTGATCAAAATGATCAAGAAAATGGTAGCTTAAAACGTATCCCCAAACGCAGTTTTTCGTGGTATAAGAATGTCATTAAATCAAATGGTAAGGATTTAAAAGTTGAGGAATAATCATGAAGTATTTAAACGGTAATTGGCTTGTTCGTGATGGTTACGCTATTGATTATGGTCAAAGTATATATGATAGTAAAATTAAAAAAAACAAGTTAACCCTATGGATTCCGTTTAAGGAAATAACTGATCCTGGAATGACTTTAGACGATGGTATGTTGACCGTAGAGGTATCAGCACCACGTAAAAATATAATTAATATTAAAATTATCAATTATAAAGGCGCAGTAGACCATGGTCCTAATTTCAAACTAAATAAGAGTGCAAATTTTAAACCAGAAATAATAGAAAAAAAGGACAGATTTATTATTAAATCTGGTAAAACTTCTCTTGAAATAACAAAGGGTAAACAAGTTAAGTTTATTTATTTGTATGACAATAATTTCAAAGCAGAAGTAGTTGATAGATCCATTGCGAGAATTTTTGATCCGCATGGTCAAGTTCACATGTCTAATTCTTTTGTTTTACAACCAGGCGAAAAAATATACGGACTTGGTGAGCGCTTTTCCAACTTCGTTAAAAATGGACAAGAAGTTGAGATTTGGAATAAAGATGGCGGTACTGAAACTACCCAATCATATAAAAATATTCCTTTATATTTATCAAATAGAAATTACGGAATCTTAGTAGATACCCCTGAAAAAGTTTCATATGAGATTGCATCCCAACAAGTTGATAGGGTTGAATTCTCTGTTCCTGATCAGGAGCTTTCTTTTATGTTTATTGGTGGTGAAAACAATAAAGAAGTTCTGGATCACTACACTGCATTAACAGGTAAACCACCACTGTTACCAGCTTGGAGTTACGGCTTGTGGCTGACTACTTCATTTACAACTAAGTATGATGAAAGAACTGTTATGAGTTTTATTAATGGTATGTTGGAACGGAATATTCCGTTATCAGTTTTCCATTTTGATTGTTGTTGGATGAAACCAACGGAATGGTGTAATTTTGAATGGGATCCGGATGCTTTTCCTGATCCAGAAGGACTACTCAAAAAAATTCACGATAAGGGAATTAAAATTTGTGTTTGGATTAATCCATATATTGCTCAAAAATCGCGTTTGTTTTTAGAAGGCATGGAAAAGGGCTACTTCATTAAAAAAATTAATGGCGATATTTGGCAATGGGATAAATGGCAAGCAGGCATGGCAATTGTTGATTTTACAAATCCCTCAGCAGTTAAATGGTATCAAAGCTATTTAAAAAAATTATTGTATCAAGGCGTAGATGTTTTCAAAACAGATTTTGGTGAAAGAATTCCTAGTGAGAATGTAAAGTTCTTTGACGGATCTGATCCTGAAAAAATGCATAATTATTATACATTACTATATAATAAGATTGTGATTGAAACTATTGCTGAAGTTAAAGGTGAAAAAGAGGCATTAGTATTTGCCCGTTCTGCAACAGTTGGTAGTCAATGTTATCCAGTACATTGGGGTGGTGATTCTTCCTCAAATTATTCTTCAATGGCAGAAACTTTGCGTAGTGGTCTTTCATTTGGTATGAGTGGTTTTGGCTACTGGTCTCATGATATTTCTGGTTTTGAAGCTAGTGCAACTCCTGATCTATATATCCGGTGGACACAATTCGGACTGTTAACCTCGCATTCTCGTTACCATGGTTCAACAACATATAAGGTTCCTTGGCTGTATGGTGAAGAAGCAGTAGAAAATACTAAAAAGTTTACAAATCTTAAGTTAAGGTTATTACCTTATTTAATGTATATGTCGTTAAAAGCACATCTTCATGGGACTCCAATTCTTCGTCCAATGATTTTGGAATTTCCTAAAGATCCGGGAGTAGAGGATTTAGACATGCAATACATGTTAGGCGATAATTTGCTAGTTGCTCCTATTTTTAATGATCAAGGAAAGGTACAGTTTTATGTTCCAGAAACTCATGGCAGATGGATAAATATTTTGACCGGAGAAGCCTATGAGGGTGGAAAATGGTATAAAAAAATATTTGATGAATTAAGCTTACCGATACTGGCTCGCCCAAACTCGGTTATTGTGACAGGAGAGTTTGACGATAAAACGATGTATGATTTTACCAATCATCCAACAATTAATATTTTTGAACCTGAGGAAGGGAAACTAGCAAGTCTAATTACTGATAGTTATGGTAAAAGAATTGGCAAAGTTAAAATTATTAAACAAGGTAATACTTTAACTATACAACCTCATAACATTCAATCCTTTGACTTGAATATTTATATTGCTAAGAAGAAAGTTGAGGAATATACAGATTTAGTAGGTGAAACAAAATTAACTATTTAGCAGTATTTAATTTTACATAATATCAAACAAAACATCTTACCTTTTTCAGTAAGATGTTTTTTATTTAGTTTAAGAAATAATTAATATAGAATATCAATTTATAATTTTTCAAGTTTAGAAATTTTACTAAATTACTGTGCTTTAGTTGATATAATGGAATGTTTCTAAAATATACATAATATTCAGTTGATTATTTAGTACTGAAAATGTTTTTGTATATTCGTGTTAAAGCACTAGCAAAAATCCAAAAAATAGGTTGAGGATCTATTGATTGAACTTGTAAATTTTCGTTAACAGTAGAAACTGTCGGAAGTATAAAATTCAAACTAATATCTTTTAATATATTAAGATTCGGATTCATAGTTACTATTGTAAGTAAAATATTCTCTTGCTTACATTTTTTATATATTTTTTTATATTGTTTCAAAGAACCTGAAACTGAAAAAACAATAACTAAATCACCCTTTTTTAAGGATTGATCAACATGATTAATCATTGATACATCATCATAAATAATAGGAGTTTTACCGAGTGTAAGAAACATAAATTTTAGGTAATCAGTAACTAATCCTGTATATCCATAACCAATAAAAAATGTTCGCTTAGCATCGTGTATTTCTTTTGCAAGCTGAATTATTTTTTCATTATTTGAATTAGTAGGAATTTTACTTATAGATTTGCAGAATCCGTTTGTTACTTTTGAAAGTTCATTACTACTGTCGCTAGCTTCTTCTTTAGATGCATTATTTTGAAGATATAATTTTGTCTGAAAAGAGAATTCGCTATAACCGGAAAGACCTATTCTTTTAGCTAATCGAACAAGAGTTGTAGTAGATGTTCCGTAGATAAATGCTGCTTCTTTGGCAGAAGAAGACGCTAATGGCTTAAGATTTTTTAATATCTTTTCTGTTGCTTCTCTTTCTTTAGTGGACATTTTGGAATGAAAAGTTTCTAATTGATTGACTATATCCATAACAACCTCACTTTTTTAATTATATATGAAATATATTTCATTTTAAAAATAATATTGAAATATATTTCATAATAGCTTACAATTGAATTGAAGAAACAAATTTTATGTAAGGAGGAAATCTGAATGACTGATTCAAAAAAACAAAATATAGTCATAACTTGGGTACAACAAAAAGTTGCTCCTATTGCAGGTAAAATTTCTAATGAAAAGTATTTGGCTGCTATAAGAGATGGTATGACTGCAATAATTCCTGTTACTATTATTGGTGGTATAGCAGCTATAATTAGTTCGCCACCAGTGCCGAATGCAGTTAAAGCTACAAACTTTATATCTTCATTTTTGATAAGTTGGAGAAATTGGGCAACTGTAAATGCTGCAATTCTTACTATACCTTATAACTTAACCATGGGTCTACTTGGTCTATATACAGTAATTGCCATTGCTTACTATTTAACACAATACTATAAGATGAATCTGATTACTAATGAAATAACAGCTATTTTAGCATTTTTAATAATTGCATCTCCACCAATTGCTATCAAAAATATAATCTATTTGCCAGCAAAAAATTTAGGTGCAGTGGGAATGTTTGCTGGAATTGTGGTTGCTATAATTACAGTTGAAGTAAACCGCTTATTTATTTCAAACCATATTTCAATCAAGCTTCCATCTAGTGTTCCACCAAATGTTGCAGCTCCTTTTGAGGTGCTATTACCTATGCTAGTTATAACATTTGTCTTGTTCATTTTAAATAATTGGTGTGTAAACTTCACGCATAATGATATTGCTTCAGTTATATATTTATTGTTTACGCCATTTACTAATTTAACCGGGTCTTTGCCAGTAGTATTATTAATAGCATTTACTGCAACTACTCTTTGGTTTTTTGGGATTCACGGCAATAACATGCTTGGAGCAATAGTTACACCTATAACTACATTAAATGTAGCTTTGAATTTAAAACAATATAATGCTGGTCAGCCAATGACACATATTTTTGCTGGTTCATTTTATTCCGTATTTGGTGGATGGATTACATATACGGCATTTATAATTGCAATGATTTTGTTTGCAAAATCTGTGAGATTAAAAACGTTGTGGAAAATAGGTTTACCAGGTAATTTATTTAATATTAATGAACCGTTGATTTTCGGTATTCCGACCGTTTTAAATTTATATTTTTATATTCCAATTGTGATTTCAGAAATAATTAACTTAACAATTGCATATTTATTGATGCAATATAATATTTTGGGAAAGTTTTACGTTATGGTTCCCTGGTCAACCCCTGGTTTTATTCAGGTCTTTTTGGCCTCAATGGACTGGAAAAACTGTATATTATGGATAGGTCTATTAATATTAGATATATTTATTTGTACTCCATTTTTGAAGTTATATGACAGAGAATTAATTAAAGAGGAAAGTATACAAAATAAGTAGAAAAGGAAGTTGCTTTAATGAAAATAAGAGAAGTTATTGATCATCTTATTTCATATGAACGCGGAGTTTGGCCTCAAAACCCAACTGAACCTTTAGGACATGATACTACAAGGGATAGGATTCTTTATGGAGAAAAACATATAGATGATGAATGCTATGGTATTGTAACAACTTGCTGGGCTACGGCTAACGTAATTGAAGAAGCCCATAAAAGAGGAGCAAACTTGATAATTGCTCACGAAGCCTTGTTTTGGAATCATGGTGATAAACAAAAATGGCTAAAGGATAGTGATAATAAAACTTTTTTAGCAAAAATAAAATTATTAGATAAGTATAAAATCGTTGTAAGAAGAGACCACGATCATTTGCATTCTGGCATACCAAAGCCAGGTGAGCCTAGTGAATGGGTAGACGGTATTTTTTATGGTTTTGCTAAAGAACTAGGCTGGGAGAAATACTTGCATCCAAATTTAGGAATACCATTATTTATTGACTTGCCTAATCCTATGACAGCTGAAGAAATCGGGTTACATTTAATCTATAAGCTAAATTTAAATGGGTGTAGGATTGAGGGAAATCCTAAAACTAGATGTAAAAAATTAATGATCCCTCAGCACAATCTTGGAGAAGCTAAAAAGTGTATAGAAGAGATTGATAAAACAGATATAGACTGTTTATTGACCATGGAAATGATTGATTTTACATTAGCTGAATATATTCGTGATAGCAGTATGGTGGGCTTGAATAAATGTATTGTACAAGTTGGTCATTTTAATACTGAAGAAGCTGGTATGAAGTATATGGTTCATTGGTTACCAAATGCGATTGAGACGCAGAAAATACCTATAAGTTTTGTTCAATCAGGTGATATGTATCACTATATTGCTGAGAATTAGAGACCTGTTATGAATCAAAATTATTTAATTAAAAAGATATAAAAATAAATTGCTATTGCCGACATAGGATATCTATATTATACTGGAATAAGTTGAATACGGTTTCTTCGGGGCAGGGTGCAATTCCCTACCGACGGTGACAATTAATAATTGAAGTCCGTGACCCGCGTTTTGCGGTGGAACTAGTGTGAGTCTAGTACCGACAGTTAAAGTCTGGATGGGAGAAGAACAAACAAGATTAGACAGAAAACTCGCGTCGTTATTAAACTTCGCTGAAATCTTATTTGATGAATATAAAATAAGCCTCGTTGATTGAATCAACGAGGTTTTTAATGCTTAGGAAGTGAAATTAGTGCAGGATAAGGATTATATGCAAATGGCAGTTCAAGAAGCATTGAAAGCTCAGGGAATGACTTGGACAAATCCTTTAGTTGGTGCAGTTTTGGTTAAAGACAATCAGGTTCTAGCGACCGGCTACCACCATCAATTTGGTAAGGAACACGCAGAAGCGAATACACTCTCACACTTAGCTGATCCCCAGCAGGCACAAGGTGCAACTTTGTATGTCACGCTAGAGCCTTGCAGCCATTACGGTAAACAACCTCCTTGCTGCAAAAAGGTCGCTGAGGCCGGAATAAAAAAAGTTGTTATTGGTCAGGTTGATCCTCATCAAATTGTAGCTGGCAAGGGTATTGAATATCTAGAAAGCCATGGGGTGCAAACTGAGATAATCGGTGGTACAGAAAATTTAAACGTTGCTTATAACTTTTTTTATCACAAAAAGAGGCCTTTTGTGACGCTTAAATATGCAATGTCCATTGATGGCAAAATTAATGCTGCAGGTAAAAGAAGAACAATTTTGACTGGGGATGCAGCTCAGGTGGATGTGCAAAAGTTGCGTTTGCACAACCAAGCAATTTTAATTGGGGCAAATACTTTGCGAATAGACAATCCACTTTTAACGGTCAGAATTAAGAATTTACCCAAGCCGCCTATTCGAATAGTGCTTACTAAAGATGCTAATCAATTAGACTTTAACAGTCGCATGTTTAAGACACAAGGCGAAATTTGGCTATTAAGTAGAACTAAACTGACACAAAAAGTAGCTGAAAATGTTCGCTGCTTTACTGCTGCTAAATGGACACCTTCAAAAATTGTGCAGTTTTTAGCCGCACATGAAATTCAATCATTATTAGTTGAGGGTGGCAGCAATGTCCAGAGCCAGTTTGTAGCAGCGGACTTGGCTGACGAAATAGTGACATACATTGCTCCTTTAGTTTTAGGCGGTACCGCATTACCTGCTGTGTTTGGCCAGGCTTTAGCAGAAAAAAGTGATTATCAACTTTTAGACGTTAAAAAATTCAATCAAGATGTCAGAATTCGCGTGAGGAGAAAAGAATGTTTACAGGAATAATTCAAACTACGGGAACGATAACCCGTTTGGAAATTAGTGAGCAACATGCAAGACTAGGTATTTGCGCTCCTAAATTAGTGCAAAAAGATTTGCCTTTAGGGGCAAGCATTGCCGTTAATGGTATTTGTTTAACCGTTACCGCTTGGAGCGATAATGACTTTGCAGTAGACGTGATGCCGGAAACAATGAAACGGACTAATTTGGGCAATTTGCAAAAAGGCAGTTTGGTAAATTTAGAGCCTTCATTGTCTTTAAACGGTAAGCTTGATGGTCATATTGTTGCGGGTCATGTTGATACTACAGCTGAACTGGTAATAAGAAACGAAAATGAGAATTCCATAGAATTAGAATTTGCAGTACCACATAAGTATGCCCCCTTTATTGTTGAAAAAGGGTCAATCGCCATTGATGGTATTAGTTTAACCGTAACAATGGCGCAAAATGATCATTTCGGAGTGAGCTTAATACCTTATACCATACAAAATACTACTTTGGCCCACTACCAAGTGCATGACAAAGTCAATATTGAAGTGGATATGATTGGTCGGTACGCTGTCAAACAAATTCAAGCTTGGAAAAAGGAATTTTAATGGAGGAAAAAATGACAGAACAACTGAATGAAAAAATGCAAAAGGTGTTACAACATATGCTGACAGGTGGGTTGGTCATTGTGGCTGATTCACCGCAGCGTGAGTCTGAAGGGGATATGATTGGTCTGGCTGAAAAGGTAACGCCTCAATCAGTTAATATGATGATTACTAAGGCGCGCGGACTATTATGTGTGCCGATGAGTAAGGCATACGCTGACCGCTTGCAACTAAAACCAATTGAAACTGGTTCGAACGATACTTTTGGCACGGCTTTTACCCTTAGTGTTGACTCCACTGAAACCACTACGGGAATTTCAGCTTTTGACCGTGCTAAAACTATTAAAAAACTGGCTGATCCTAATAGCCAGTGGGCTGATTTTTATCATCCAGGTCATGTTTTTCCCTTGGTAGCTAAAAAAGGCGGTGTACTAGAACGGACAGGTCATACTGAAGCTGCTTTGGATCTGGCCAGATTGGCAGGAGTTGCACCTGTAGGCTTTATTTGCGAGTGCATTAAAAAAGACGGAACGATGGCCAGACGTAAAGACCTAAAGGCTTTAGCAGAAGGACTTGGTATTCCTTATTTGACCATTGAAGAGTTAATTGCATACCGCAAGAATCAGGCAAACAAAGATTTAGGGATTGAATCTTTTACCAAGGTTGACTTTCCGACTAAACACGGTCATTTCCAGCTTGAAGGCTTCAGGGATAAAAAGCATCCTGAAAAGCAACCGACTTTGTTAATTAGTAAGGGTGAAGTAAAAAAAGGTGCGCCTCTTTTATTGCGGCTTCACAGTGAATGTTTGACTGGGGATGTTTTTGGTTCTAAACGCTGTGATTGTGGCGCCCAGCTTGCCGCAGCTTTGACAAAAATTGAGCAAAATGGATCAGGAGCAGTTTTATACTTGCGTCAAGAAGGTCGGGGAATTGGTCTAGAAAACAAGTTACGAGCTTATAAGCTGCAAGATGAAGGTATGAATACAGTTGAAGCTAACCAGCATCTTGGCTTGCCGGTTGACGCACGCCGTTATAATGTTGCTGCTGAAATTTTAAGGCAAAAAGGCGTGAGCGAAGTTGAATTAATGACCAATAATCCGGATAAAGTAACGCAATTAGAAAATTATGGCATTAAAGTTGTCAAAAGAATACCTGTTGAAGTAGGCATGACCGCAGAAAATAAGAATTACTTGGCAACTAAAAAGCATGAAATGAATCATATTTTAAACGAGGTAGATTAACATGAAAGAAATTATTGGCAACATTGCCCAGGGACAGGATAAAAAGATTGGTATTGTCGTTGCTCAGTTTAATGGTGTGGTAACTGACCGCCTACTTTCTGGAGCAGTGTCACAATTGAAAAAATCAGGAGTGAAAGATGAAAATATTGTGCTTGTGAAAGTACCCGGTGCCTTTGAAATTGCTCGTACAGTCAACTGCCTGGCAAAGAGTGGCAAGGTTGATGGCATTATTGCATTAGGAGCTGTAATTAGAGGTGAAACGGCTCACTTTACGTATGTTTGTGAAGGTACTACTTCTCAGCTAGCTGCCGCATCAGCTAATGGCTCAGTTCCAGTCATGTTTGGTGTACTTATGACCGATACGGTCGCACAAGCAACCGATCGTGCCGGTGGTAAGTCAGGCAATAAAGGAGCTGAGTGTGCCACGGATGTCTTAGAAGTATTAAATATAGAAGAGCAAATAAAGCAACTATAATTTATTAAGTACATCTCCTTAATAAAGAAATAGCAAGTCATTTTTAGAAATAGAAGTGGCTTGTTTTTGGTCTTAGTAGTTTTAGCGGCTTGCTGTTTGCTTTTATTATTAGTTGATTGATCTTAAAATTATTAAGTCTAATTTTAAAAACATATATGCATATATTATCCGATAACAGTAAAATTGTTATTTTAATTTATTATTAATGTTGATTTTATGGCTATTTTAAGCACTCTTATGAAAATAATTCTATTTGCAATGTTATTAAATGAAGTATATACTGAAATTGTAATAATATACATACTTTTTTAGTAGCAAGATTAGATTAATTTTATCATTGAGGTGAAAAATGAATAAAGGATTAGATCGCAATAAGCGGACTGGAGCGCTGCTTTTTAGCAGTTTAACTGCAGCTGCACTTGGTTTAACAATTTTAAATACTAATGTGGTAAAGGCTGATAGTAATTCAGGGGCACAAGACACTGCACAAAACTTTGACAAGAATGATAGTCGTGTTAAAACTCGAGTAGCAAATAGTACTGTGTCTCAAGGAAGTAATCAAGGCACTACTGATAATGCGAATACCACTGCACCAGAAGGAAATGCTAATGGTACTACAAATAATGCAGATGAAACTCAAAATGGGAGTGTAGACTCGCCGCAGGGCAACAATAAAAATTCCAACTCTCAAACTTCTGCTGGTAATGATCAACCAGAGACAGACATCACTAAGAATGAAAATAAAATTAGTACAAAAACTATTAAAACAGGTAAGTGGGGTAATGCTGACGAAAGTTATGATAGTGAAACTAACGTATTAACTGTGAGTGGGAGTCATGATAAGAAAAACCCGACCATTGTAAGTAATGCTGGTCTCGTAGCTGGATTTCTAGGTCAAGATGGACGAGACCCTGAGTGTACGCATGTAAAAAAGGTAATCTTTGACGGCTACTTTAAAGTTGTCGGCGATGTTAAGTCAGTTTTTCTTCGTCTTAGAGGCCTAACTGATATTGAAGGCTTGGAAAACGTTGATACTTCGGAAGCAACCACCATGTATGCCTGGTTTGCCCAATGCAGTAGTCTTAAACACGTAGATCTTTCTCATTTTAATACCTCAAATGTTAAAAACATGAATTCTATGTTTGAAGCCTGTACCAATCTCGAAGATCTTGACCTAAGTAAATTTGATACTTCCCAAGTCAAAGATATGTCATATATGTTTGCTGGTTGTGAAAGTCTCAAAGAATTGGATTTGCAGAATTTTAATACTTCCCAAGTTACAGATATGTCATTTATGTTTGCAGAGTGTAAGGGTCTTGAAAAATTAAATGTTACCAGCTTTGACACCTCTAAGGTTAAAAATATGGAGTATATGTTTAATTGTTGTGCAAGTTTACCTACCGTTGACGTCCGTAATTTTAATACCCATAATGTGACAAATATGGCGGCAATGTTCTGTATGTATTATTTTCATATTAGCGGTACTGGCCAAGTCTTTGGTTGGGATTCTAAACTTACGTCCCTTGATCTTTCCAACTTTGATACTAGTAATGTGACTGATATGGGTGGAATGTTTTTCAAATGTACAAAATTAAAAGAGCTGAACATTTCTAGCTTTGATACTTCTAAAGTTACAACTATGAATAGTATGTTCCAAGCATGTAATAAGTTAACATCCTTAGATCTTAGCAACTTTAATACCGCAAATGTTACGGACATGTACGGCATGTTTCGAGATACGAATAGTTTAATCAGTTTGAACGTGTCAAGTTTTGATACAAGAAATGTAACTAACATGGGGCAAATGTTTTATCTTTATGTTGATACTTCAAAGAACAAATATCCTGAACTTTCGAACTTACGGACTCTAGATATCAGCAATTTTAAAATTAGCGACAAAACTAATTGTGGCTACATGTTAAAAGGCCAAGCAGGATTGCTAGTTTTGAAACTGGGAAAAGTAAACAAACACGTTTCACAAATGGGTCTTGATACACCAGGAACTTGGTTAAATGTTGGTGTTAACGGAACAATGCAGCGCCCTGAGGCCTCAGAAAAATGGTCATCAGATGAACTGATGAAAAATTGGCAAGATGGTGCAAAAGATGAAACGTACGTGCGTGAAACTACAATAACAGCTCATTATCAAGATGAAAAGGGCAAGACGCTAGCGCCTGATGAGACCTACACTGGCACATACGGCACTCCTTATGAAGCTAAAGTCAAAGAAATTCCTGGTTATGTTTTAACGGCTATGCCGAAAAATGCTAAAGGACTGATAGGCGAAAATGTAGATGATATTATGTTTATTTACAAAACGAATGATTCTAATAATAATTCAGGCTCAAACAGTTCAGGTTCAAACGGTCATGGAACAAATTCAGGGATAAATGATAATAATACTGTAGCAAGAGTTGAAGTTCATTATCAGGATGAGAATGAAAATGAAATTGCTCCGTCTAAGGTTTTAACTGGCGTTGTTGGTGAAGGCTACATTACTAAGGCTTTGGCTATTACAGGTTATACTCTTAAACTTAGACCTGTTAATGCTACCGGCTTCTTTAGCGCCCAGCCACAAACTGTTACTTATGTTTATTCGAGAAATGGTGTTATTCGAACTGTTCGTCATAATTCCTATCTATATGACCAAAATGGTGGCCGTAAAGCTGGCGAATACTTTATTGGCAAAAAAATTAAAACCTATGGCAGTAGGCTTATTCAGAATAAGAAATATTACGAACTTGGAAACGATACTTTTATTAAAGCTAATAATGTAACAGGTATCAAACGCAAACTTAAGCACAACGCCTATATCTACACCAGGAAGGCTAATAAGAAAGTAAAGCGTTCTGGTCGTAAAGTATTGAAAAAGAAACAAACGATCAGAACATATGGTGGAGCTATTAAAATGCATAATAAGCTGTACTATATTGTTGGTAAGAATCGCTATATTAAAAAAGCTAATTTTTAGCAATTGAGAAATAATAATTAGAAAAGTTCTATCATAGTAAAAACGACTAGATAGAACTTTTTTATGTTTTGCTAAATTGCGGTATAAGGAAGAAAAAATTTAATTAAAGCTGTTGCTTTTACCTAAGCGATACTTTTGCACGTTAATACCAAGAGTGACAAAAACTAGTAATAACGAAATTCCGCTAGCAAGGAGCGTAAGAGCAGGTCGCTGCAGCACATTGGCAATTGCTGAAATTCCGACGGTAAAAAAGATATTTAGCAGTGAACTGCCTAGTTGCAAAAAACTTGATTGAGCAGACTGAACATTTTTACTAGTCCTTTTAATTCTAACTTTGCTGCACCAATTACCGATTGGTAAAGTTTCTCCATAAATTAACACCGTACTAATGCACATGGTAGCGATTGTTTGTTTTAAAAAGAACACACTTAATGCTAAAGTGGTAATTATGACTAAGGCGCACAGTAACCAAAAGCGGTTATCAAAGCGAATAAGCACTGCTCCCAATAAGAAACCACTGATTACAGCAAGCAGCAGCCAGTATACTTGACTGTATGCAGGATCAATTGTTTTCCAGAAGTAAATCATCAGTCCGTTGAATACAGATTGGAGAGCACCATTAAACATGGCAATAATAATTGATGCGCGCAGGCCTTTACTAGTAATAATCTCGTGCCAGACTTTGATTAAATGAGTTATGGTTTTAAAATTGTTTTTATCTTTAACAAAATGCCTTTGGTGCAAAGCTAGAGCTAGAAAAATGTTAATGAAAAAACCGCTGCTTGCTACTAAGAGAAAATATAAATAATTGCGCGTAGTCAAAATCAATACTGCTATTGCAGCTACACTGGCTATATTACCGATCAGACCAGCTATAGAATTGTAGTTAATGGTTTTTTCGAGAGAATTATCAGTCAGAAGAGATTTTAAATTTCCCGTAAATGATAGTCCTTCAACTAAACTGAACATTGTAATGCAAAGGTCAACCAGAATATATAAGGGGACAAAGTATTTTTGGGGAAAAGTAAACGGCAGTAATAAGAATAAACACAGAAAGATATATATCCAAATTAACGTGCAGCGTTTGTCGACATTATCAAGCCTTGATCCGATAAATAAGACGCTCAAAATAAGTGCTAAGGAACTAATACTTGATATCAAGCCATTCACAACGATATTATCTGAATATTCGCGGATAATTAGTGCGCCGCCTATTCCAACTAGAATACTGCCAAAATTCGATAGCAGGTTGATTAGCGGTAATAATATTTGATTACGCTTGAGAAATTTATTACTGTCCATTTTTGTCACGCTTTCATGTAATATAATAAAAAGCGTAACATGTAGCACTTTTACTAGTAGCAGAAGTAATATAAAAGGCCATTTTCAATAGTTAAAATGGCCTTTTTCACTATACAAATTCCTAGACCTAGATTTAATTGTTAACTTCATCAAGATCATTAAGAGTAATGCTTTTTTATGCTGCCCAAGCCATAAAATACATAGTGTTGTTCGACTTTTTAGAGTATTATATAAATATATTAAGGAAAAATAATAATAACGGATATGATAAGAATTTTTATATGGTTACGATTACTGGCTTGCAAGGCGTGCCCATGATATCTGAAACTTGTGACTTGTCCCGAATATTAGTTGAAACGGTCAAAAAAGAATATTTCAAGATTGCTGCTGACGACATTATTTGTGTAGCGTCTAAAATTTGCTCAATGGCGGAGGGCAATATTGTGGATTTAAGCCACGTAGCACCAACTTCTGTGGCAAAAAGAATTCATCAACGCATACCCAGAAAGGATGCCAGTTTAATTCAAGTGATTATTGACCAAACCGCTGGCCCATCTGGTAGTAAATTAGAAATAAGTGGAAATCATATTGGCGCTTGGCTTCCCAACGGTTTGTTTTTAACTAGTGGCGGTGTTGACAAGGGTAAAAATAATACAGCGATAACTTTACCTAAGAATTGTGATTTAACAGCTAAACGCATCAGCAATACTTTTTACCAAGAATTAGGTGTAAAAACTAGTGTAATCATTACTGACAGTGACGGTAGGGCAGATAAAAAAGGTGCTAATCAGGTAGCAGTTGGCTTATACGGATTAAATGGCTTAAGGATAAATAAAGAAGCTGGTACAGCTGAAACGCTTTGTGATTTGCTGGCAGCTGCTGCTGGTTTAGTAATGGGACAACGAGGAGTCAATATGCCTTTAGTGTGTATTCATGGACTTGAATATGACCAAAATACTAGTTCTGGTATTGGAGATGTTGTGAATTAAAGTATATAAGACTTTTTAGTTCATAAATATTAAAGTAAACGTGCTGGTTTGAATTAAGAATAGGAGAAAGAATAAATGAAGATTATTTGTTACGGTGTAATCAAAATGGAAGAATCCCTTATTGAAAATTGGGCTCAAAAAAATAATGTTGAAGTAAAAATTGTCCATGCGGATTTGTGTGCTGAAAATGCGGATTTGGCTGAAGGCTTTGATGGCGTAAGCTCTGAAGGCAATCTTCCTGTGGATGCCAGCGTATATGAAAAATTTAAGCAGTATGGAATTAAGCAACTAGCCATTCGGCAAGTTGGGGTTGATAACCAGGATTTAGCTGCCGCAAAAAAGAATGGCATTAAGATTACTAACGTTGCAGCATATTCACCAAGAGCTATTGCTGAACTTGGCGTAACTGATGCAATGTACTTATTGCGTAAAATTGGTATTTATCAAGACAGAATGGCACATGGTGATTTTACTTATGACGAAAGTACAATTAGCACAGAAATTTTTAACTGTACTGTCGGCATAATTGGAGCCGGTCACATTGGAGGAGCCAGTGCCCAGCTTTATAGCGCATTAGGGGCTAAAGTTTTAGCCTGTGATCCAGTTTATGATGCTTCACTTGAACCTTATGTTACCTATACGAATTTGGATACCATTTTTGCTGAAGCAGACATTATTTCTTTGCATACTCCTTTATTACCGAGTACCAAAAACATTATCAATAAAACTGCTATTAGTAAAATGAAGAAAAAGCCAATTTTGATTAATGTAGCTCGTGGTGGTTTGGTTGACACACAGGCTTTAATAGCGGCGCTAAAAAATGGACAAATTTCTGCGGCTGCTCTAGATACCTTGGCCGATGAAACTGATTTTTATAATAAAAAGGATATGCTGAACTCATTGCCGGAAGATTACAAGGAATTAAAAGCAATGCCTCAAGTTTTGATCACGCCGCACATTGCCTTTTTCACTAAACTAGCCGTTAAAAACAGTATTGAGATTGCTTTAAACGATGCTAAAACAATTATCTCAGGTGGAGAAGTAAAGAGTGTAGTTAATTTGTAGAAAAAGCAGTGCAACAACTAACTTTAATTTTTCGGGATACATAAGTCACAACTTTTAACCACAGTTGTGACTTTTTATTTACTATGATTAAATATTTGATTAAGATAAAGAAATAATGTGATAGATTTAAAATTGTTTGAGGGATATGAAAATATGAAAAATAAAAAAATACAAATTCTCAAATTAGTGCAAATGCAATCTAATATTTTCTTGCAAAATTATGATTTAAACAATGCCCCAACAACTAACTTTATTGCTAAAAAACTTGATTTAGATCGCTCTGTAGCTAGTAAAAATTTAAATGAGTTATTTAAAAACGACAAACTAATAAAAATAAATACTAGACCAGTAATTTATCTAAACGTTAATGAAAATCTAAATGAAAGTAAAGAATACCGAAACATTGCAGATTTTAAGAATAATTTTCAAAACCAAGCTTGGCAGAAGATTATTGGCTGGAATGGCAGTCTTAAAGAAATTATTGAACAATTAAAAGCCGCTGTAATGTATCCACCAATGGGATTACCGGCAATCCTTTTTGGTGAGTCGGGAACTGGAAAGACTTTTTTAATCAGAACTTTGTTTGAATTTGCCAAACAACAAGAAATATTGGGGCAAGATGCACAGCTTGTAGTAATTAATTGTGCTCAATATGCAAATAATCCTGAATTATTATCCAGCGTTCTTTTCGGCTATACCAAGGGTTCATTTACCGGAGCAGATTCAGATACTCCAGGAGCTTTGCAAACCGCAAATAACGGAATTTTGTTTTTGGATGAAGTTCATCGTTTAAGTTCAGAAGGGCAAGAGAAATTATTTACCTATTTAGATACTGGACTTTTTACTCCAGTTGGAAATAATGCTAAGAAAATAGCTAGTAAAGCCAGGCTATTTTTTGCCACCACTAAAAAAGAGCAAGACTTTTTAGAAACTTTTTTACGTAGAATACCTATCAAAATTAAATTGCCTACTTTAGACGAGAGAGGTGCATACGAAAAAAGAATGTTAACATACAATTTGATAAATCAACAAGCAAAGAGAATTAATTGCAAGATTAAAATATCTAAGCAATGTATTAGTCTAATTTATCATTATCATTTCAAGGCAAACGTTGGTGAATTAGAAAATCTGATTCAAAATATTGTGGCGAGGAAATTTTCTCAATTGGCAAGTCCAAACGAAGTTGAGATAAAAATAGGTGATTTGCCTGACAATATTTTGCAACAGATGCATCCTAATAATTTACCAGTGGTTTCTAGTAAAAATGAAATAATTTTTCAGCCAAGTGATTCATATAAGCCATCAAATTACTTAAGTAATAAGGAATATATTTCTAAGATGCAATTTTCTTGGGAAAAATTGTTTCAATTACAAGTAAAGGGAGAAAAGGATAGAAATTCATACTATAAAATAGTGCAGAAAGAAACTCATGAAATATTGTATTCTGTCTATAATACAGAACGCTCTTTAATTAATAGCTATGCTGCCGCTTTAACAAATATTTTTTCTCTAGCCCAAGTAGATTTTTATAATTTGGAAAATTCAACTGTTTATGATTTAGCCATTTACATCTTTTACTTAATGAAAAATGAATTTACAGCGGATTTTACCGCTCAGCAAGATTTGACCTTGATGACACAACTATTTGCACCAGAATTGCAAATGGTGGAAAAATTAGCTTCATTGATTGAAATGCACTTCGAAGTTAACCTAAGAGCCTGCGATTGTTTGTGGCTGGCTATTTTAAGTTCAAAAGATAATTTAACTTCTTTACCTCAGATACCCGCAATTGTAGTTGCTCATGGCTATGCTACCGCGAGCAGTATGGCAGATACTTGTAATCATTTTTTACAAGCAGCCATTTTCACACCAGTAGATTTAAAGCCTGATGTTTCAAAATCAGAAATGATTACTTATCTTAAAAATTTAATTAAAAAAATTAGTCCTCAAGATGGACTGTTAATTTTAATGGATATGGGATCTTTGAAATCAATTATGGAGCCGATTCAGAATGAATGTAATTGTGATTTATTAGTAATTAATAATTTTAGTATGGCCGTGATGCTGGAAATTGGTAATCAGTTATTATTAAAAAAAGATCTGCCAACAATTCAAAAAAAGCTCCCTCAAAACATTATTCAAAGTAAATTTTATAAACAACATAGTAATTTTCCACCAGTAATTATTACGACATGTATGACTGGAATGGGCAGTGCTCAAAGAATAAAAAGCATATTAACACAAAGCTTTACTGGCTTGGTTAAAGTCCAGGTTGAAGCATACGATTTTAAGGAACTAGTTAATTATCAAGAGTCACATCTTCTAGAAAATAAAAATGTAATTGGCATAGTAGGTATTGACAATCCAGATGTTGAAGGCATCCCATACTTTGGTCTCGAAGAAATTATGACTGGAGAAAAAATTAAGTCATTGGAAACTGTTTTAAGACCATACTCGTCAGACGCTGACTTAAAACAGTGGGAAAGTCAATTAATCAAGAACTTTTCATTAGACAGAATTTTAGATTCATTAACTATTATTTCCCCAAATAAAGTAATGAATGTGATTAGTAAGTATATTAAAGATATACAACATGACCTTGAACAAGAATTGTCTTACCGCATACAAATATCTTTATACGTTCATATAGCTAATATGATTGAAAGAATTATTCGAGGAAATGAAATCAAACTATATAACGGCGATAATAAAAGTATTTTAAAAGACAAATACTTTAGTGTTCTAAAAAAGCATAATAGTGTGCTCGAAAATAATTTCTCCATAAAAATTAATGATCCGGAAACCGCTTATATTAGAGATTTGCTCGTTCGCCGCTAAGTTGTGGCACAGTATTATGGCATGATTTTTGCTAATAGTTAATTGAAGCTTTTACAAGATAAAAGGTGAGGAGGCTTTTATGTGAAAAATATTATTTTAGCAACTCATGGTGACTTAAGTTATGAATTTAAAGCTACTGCTGAGTTGATAGTTGGATCTTTACCAAATATCAAGTGTTTTGGTATGACTAAAGAGAAGTCAGCGACTCAAGGAAAGAAGGAATTGGAGTCATTAATTGAAGCTATGGATGAATCCAATTTAATTATTTTAACTGATATGTATGGAGGTAGTTCCACAAATATCTGTACTGAATTGTTACTTTCCGGCCATGAATTTTCTTTACTTACTGGCCTAAACCTGCCCATGCTTTTAGCACTTGTCAGTGGCGACTCTAGTGATAAATCGGTTTCTGAATTAACAAGTGAATTAGAGGAAGCAGGAATTTCCGGAGTTATTAATGTTGGTAAGAAGATAAAAGAGAGGATTAAAAATAATGCTTAAGTTAATTCGGGTTGATGAAAGACTTTTGCACGGTCAAGTAGCGATCGGCTGGACCTCAAATTCTGGTGCAAATACTATTTTAGTTGCTAATGATGAGGCCCAAAAAGATAAAGTTAAGGCTATGGCTTTGGATTTGGCGAAACCATCTGGTGTCAAGCTTTATATTCGCAGTGTTGCTGAATCGGGTCCTATAGTTGAGAAGTTTGCCAGTGCTAAGAAAGCACAAGTTTTAGTACTGGTTCGCACGGTTCAAGATGCGTTAAAAATTATCAAGAACTCAAATGGAGTTATTAAAGAATTAAATGTAGGAGGTCTAAAGTTCGAAGACGGCAAGAAGAAATTGAATGATTATGTTGCTGTTTCAGATCAAGACATTGCAGATTTAAAAACTATTCAAAAATTAGGGGTCAATCTTGATTTTAGAATGTTACCGCGGGACAAGAAACTAAGTCTCGCTGATTTACTAAAGGAGTGATAAACAAATGGTCCAGGCTTTACTAGTAGGTCTTATAGCAGGTATCGGTATGTTGGATGAACGCGTCCTTGGTGCAACCCTGTTTGGACGGCCAATTGTTCTTAGTGTTTTTGTTGGATTAGCTTTAGGTGATATCAAGCAGGGAATTATTATCGGTGCACAACTGGAACTTATCTGGATGGGAATTGCCGGTATCGGTGTTTCTACACCTCCTGATTATGTCACAGGTGGCGTAATCGGTACGGCTCTGGCGATTATTTCGCATAAGGGAATAGGTGTTGCGTTAACAATAGCAGTTCCAGTAGCTGTTTTGGCTTCATATTTAGGAACCTTAGTAAGAGTTGTCAATTTATGGTTTTCCCACAAGGCCGACAAATATGCAGAAACCGCTAATTTTAAAGGTATTAACTTGATGTTGCTTTTACCAACTATTCTATTCTTCTTTAGTGCCTTTGTTCCCACATTCCTGGCCATGCTTTTGGGAGCTTCAAAGATCAATTTGATTATCAATGCAATTCCAAAAGTCATTTTAGATGGCTTAACGGTGGCCGGAAATTTACTTCCAGCAGTTGGATTTGCGCTACTGCTGGATATGCTGTTTTCTAAAAAACTATTTGTATTCTTTTTCCTGGGTTTCTTACTTTGTGCATATTTAAAACTGGACATTACCGGAATAGCTGTGATTGCAATTTGTATGGCAGTCATTATTGTTTTGTTTGGTAATAATGGCAAGAATTCTACAGGAAGTGGGCAAAATAAGTCGGAGTCAAAAGAAGCAAAAGATAATTTGACCGAGGGGGAGATTGATTTTGAATAATAAAAAATTAACCAAAAAAGACTTACATTCAATTTTTTGGAGAGCTTTTGCTTTACAAGGCGGCTTTAATTACGAAAAAATGCAAAATATTGGCTATGTATATGCAATGGAGCCAGTAATTAAAAGGCTATATTCTAGTACTAAAGACCGTGCTGCTGCTTTAAAACGCCACTTGGCCTTGTTCAACTGTACGCCAGCTATGACACCAATGATTATGGGGATTTCTTCAGCAATGGAAGAACAGTATGCCAATAATCCTTCTTCTATGGATCCGGATTCTATCAACTCAGTTAAAGCTGCTCTGATGGCACCTTTTTCTGGAATTGGTGACTCCATTTTCTTTGGTACATTCCGAGTAATTGCTGCGGGAATCGGAGCTTCTTTTGCTAAACAAGGAAGCATCTTAGGTCCAATTCTTTTCTTTGCTTTATATAACTTGCCAGTAACCTTAATTAGGGCTTTTGGCTTGAAATATGGCTATAAATGGGGAGTTGAATCTTTAGACGAGGTCCAAAAAAACGGTGTGATGGATCAAATAATGCAGATTGTAGGAATTATTGGGATGATGGTAGTAGGAGGAATGGTAGCAACTATGCTTCCAGTAACTACTACACTCAAGTTTTCTATGACTGGTGCCACTGTAAAACTACAAACTATTTTAGATCAAGTTATGCCAAAGTTACTGCCTTTACTAGTTACTTTATTGGTATTTTACTTGATTAGAAAGAAGGTAAGTGTTTCAAAGCTAACTGTCGGCGTGTTAATTTTAGGTATTTTATTACATGTGATTGGAATTTTATAAGGAGTAAATATGAACTTAATTCAACAATATATTTCAAGTACGCCAGATCAACTAAAAAAAATAGTAGCTGGAAGTAAAGAACTTTTTGCAAACGTTACAAAAAGAGATATTAAAAAAATCCTTATCACAGGTTCTGGAACAAGCTATCATTCCGGACTGCAGATGCAATCGATAATGCGTAAACGTTCGGGAATTGAAGTCTTATCTCTTTATCCCTTTATGTTTACACCAGACTTTTTCGTAGGAGATAATTCGCACACTTTGTTTATTGGCATTTCTCAGGGAGGAAGCAGCTTTAGTACATTTGATGCCATGAAAACAGCTAAAAAGGCAGGTTGTATCATTGGTACAATGGCTGGTGAAAAAGATGCCTATATTGATCAGATTGCTGATGAGGTTATGACTGTTAATATTGGTGAGGAAAAAGCCGGAGCTAAAACCAAAGGATATTATTCAACAAAATTGAATTTACTTCTTTTGGCTGAATACATTGGTTTGGCAAATGGTAACCTTAGTCAGACTCAATTTGAACAGGATTTACAAGATCTAAATACTACTTTAGATCTATTTCCACATGCATATAAAAGAGCATATGACTGGGTTGAAGAACATAAAGAAAAGCTGGCAAAGATGGATAATCTGCGTGTAGTAGGACCTGGCATGCTTTATGGAGATGTTTTGGAAGATGCTTTGAAAGTATTGGAAACTTGCAGGCTCCCAGTAACGGGATATGATTTCGATGAATTCATTCATGGTATTTATAATGCAATGAATGAAAAGTCAACCGTAATAATTTTAGATAATGGCACTGAATCACGCTGCCAAAAAATGCTTGAAGTATTGGGAGATTGGACGAATAATCTTTATTTAGTTGATACATCTGCTGCAAATTCGGGCAATCATTTTGGCTATGATGTTCAAGTGCCACAAGATTTTGAAACTTTTATTTTTCCAATGTTGTTACAGGTAATGGCGTCAATCGTTCCAACAGAATTAGGCTATGATCCTAACTCTCCTAAAGACCCGAATTTCCATATGAAATTAGGTAGTAAAAAATTTAATCAATAAGTAGTTTCATTTATTAGAATATTAGCTATTTTAAAAGCCAGTTTACTAATAGCTGGCTTTTTGCTTTAGCCAATTTCATCTTTTTCTTGATGTAAGTAATTATGGTTATAAATAAATTGATCACCACGCGCAACGCAATAAGTATATTCAATGGGAATGTGTCTGTTATTAAAAGATGTTCTTTTTACTTTTAAACATGGTGCATCGCAACTAACTTTTAGTAGTTTGGCATCTTTTGCCTGAATTAAACTGGCTTGAATTGCCTCGTTAACTATACGGACTGTTTGGTGAAAATTTGCTTTCATTATTAAATACAAAGAATTTTGAGTTAGCTGTTCGATGGTAAGAGTGGAAAATTTTTCATAAGGAAGATAAGTTCTTTCTATCATCATTGGCTGTTTGTCTGCAGCTCTTAAAAATTTTAATTTAATAACTTTTTCACCTTGTTTAATATTAAATTTTGAAGCCAAAAAGCTATCTGAATTAAAAATTTTAAATTCCAACAAATCAGTTTGAGGAGTTTTTCCTATGGCTTTCATATGGTCAGTAAAACTATAGATGTCATTAAGAGGAGTTAATGGCGATTTTTCTGAAACAAAGGTGCCTTTGCCATGAATCTTATAAATGTATCCTCTCTTTTCGAGCTCATCTAGCGCCCTTCTTACAGTATATCTGCTTATTTTCAGTCGTAAAGAAATATCCCGTTCACTTAAAAGTTTTTGGTCTTTTTTCATATTGTTTTGAATGTAATTTTTTAAGAAAGCTACTAATTTTAAATAAATTGGTTGTTTTGAATATTTTTCCATAAAAATTCCTAATCTTGTGGTACGAACCACTACTAAATAAATTTAGAATTAAGAGATCCTATACGTATAAGTATTATAACAAAGATCGGCAACAATTGTACTGTTGACAATGTCATCGCTTTCAATTATTATATTTTTATGATGGTCTGGACCATATAAGATCATAGGAGGTAAAACATGAGTGAACCAAATATTTTGTTGACAAGAATTGATAACAGACTTGTTCACGGACAGGTTGGAGTTATTTGGACTAGTTCTATAGGAGCTAATCTGTTATTAGTGGCAAATGATGATGTAGCCAACGATCCTTTGCAACAGAAGTTAATGAAGAGCACTTCTGAAACTTCTGGAGCTCAGATAAGATTTTTCTCAATTGAAAAAACAATTAAGATCATTGGTAAGGCAGCTCCAAGGCAAAAGATTTTTATAATTGTTAAAACACCAAAAGACGCTGTTAGACTGGTTGAAGGCGGAGTGCCAATAAAAGAGATAGATGTCGGTAATATGCATTTTTCAGCTGGTAAAGAAAAAGTTACGGATAAAGTCTATGTCGATCAAAATGATAAAGACGATTTAATGAAATTAGTTCATGATAATGTCAACATTTATATCCAAGACGTACCTGGAGATAAGAAGACAGCAATTGACTTTTAAGTAGTCAGAATCTGGAGGAACAAATGCAAATAACTTTTTTACAGGGGATTTTGCTAAGCATCTTTGGTGCTATAGCGGGTCTAGACTCCTATACAGAAGCTTTATATATTTTTAGACCAATAATTAGTTGTGCCGTAACTGGTTTAATTCTGGGTGATCCTGTAACTGGACTTTTAGCAGGCGGAATTGCAGAACTTACCTTTGCTGGACTAACAAACGCAGGAGGAACACAACCGCCCAACCCGGCAGTTTGCGGAATTATGACAGTAGTTATTGCTCATACTACTAAGGTTGCGCCAGCTACTGCAGTTGGCTTGTCATTGCCTTTTGCCATGCTTATGCAATACATTATTTTGATGTACTATTCATTGTTTTCGGGTTTCATGCCTACTATGGATAAAGCAGCACAAAATGCAGACACTGGAAAATTTAATAAATTTATTTACTTTTCAATGTTTGTAATGGCTGCAACGTTCTTTGTAATTATTTTCTTATCCGCTTATGCTGCTCAAGGTCCAATGGCCGCTTTGGTTAAAGCAATGCCAAAATGGCTAATTCACGGCTTTGAGTTAGCAGGAGGTGCATTACCGGCAGTAGGATTTGCTATGCTGCTTAAGGTTTTACTAAGGGTCAATTATGTTCCTTACTTACTTTTAGGATTTGTAATTGCCAGCTTTATTAACTATTCCAACGTATTGCCTGCAGCTGTAATAGGTATTGTTTTTGCTATGATTGACTTCTTTAACAATAAGCAACATCAGAAATTGCAAGCACAAATTGATGAAGTAAAGGAAAACGGAGGTAGTGAAGATGGAATCTAACTCAAACAAAAAATATACCAAAGTAAGTAAAAACGATATTACTAAATTAGGATTGAGATCTTCACTATTTCAATTAGGATTTAACTATGAAAGAATGCAGGCACCTGGATGGACTTGGACTCAAATTCCTGTTTGGAAGAAAATATTTGGGGATGATAAAGAGGCCATGTCAGAAGCTATGGTTGATAATATGAACTTTATCAATACCAGTCCGCCACTTGTGCCAATCTTGTTAGGATTACTAACAAGTATGGAAGAAAAAAGGGTTGATCGTAAAACAATTAGTGGTTTGAAAAACGCCCTCTTTGCGCCTTTAGCCGGAATTGGTGATGCAATTTACTGGTTTACAATTATGCCAATTGTGGGCGGGATCTGTGCATCTTTTGCTTCAAAAGGTAATCCGCTTGGGCCGATTATTTTCTTCTTGGTATATCTGGGAATATTTTTATGCCGCATTCCTTTTGCCCATCTTGGTTATGACATGGGAACTAAAGCAATTGATGTAATTCAGGAAAATTCGACCATTATTTCTAAGTCAGCTTCAATCATGGGTTTGACGGTAATTGGCGCTTTAATTAGTTCTTATGTTACCTTGTCTTTAAAGGTAAAAATAGGCAGTGTTTCTCTTCAAAAGGACTTTCTGGATAAGGTATTTCCTAACATACTGCCATTAGGATTTACATTTTTCCTATATTGGCTACTTAAGAAAAAGGAAGTCTCTCCAATTGTCTTAATAGTTGTTGTCTTTACTTTATGTATTGCTTGTTCATTTTTTGGAATTATGTAAGTGAGGAATGAATGTGAGTAATATCAAACTTATCGTAGTTGGACATGGTAAATTTGCATCCGGCTTACAAAGTTCTCTTGAATTGTTTGTAGGTAAAAAGGAAGAGCATAATTTTATTGATTTTACTAAAGAAATGAGTGAAATTGACCTACAAGAAAAAATTTCCGCACAAGTTGGAAAAGAAGAGACAGTAATTTTTACTGATATGCTGGGTGGAACGCCTTATAAAGAAGCAGCCAAGATAGCCTATGATAACGAAAACGTTGGGGTTGTATCAGGTTGCAACTTGAGTTCACTGCTTGAAACTACGTACAAGGAATATACTAGTAAAGAAGCGTTGATGCAGGATCTAGTTAATATCACCAAAGAAACAGCGCAAGTTTTTGATAAAAATGATTTAAATGATGAGTCTGATGAAAATGACTTTTCAGATGGTATATAAAAAGGGATTGTAATTATTATGAAGAGTATGGAATATTACATTAAGTCTGAGGCCGATACGTATAGTAAAATCTTTAAAAACTATCAGGAATTATTGGGGCCGCTAGTTGAAAAATATAAGGCAAATCAAGCAAAATATAATTCAGTTGTTTTATTTGCGACCGGCTCCAGCTCTAATGCCGCCTATGGTGCTGTACCTTATATGACTGAAAGATTAGGTATTCCTGTTTATGTTGAGGAGCCTTCAATTGCTGCTAACTATCATAGTAAGTTTAGAGACGATATTCTTTATGTTGCAATTTCACAAGGTGGTCATAGTGCATCAACTATCAAAGTAGTTAAAGAATTAGTTGCCAAAAAAATTGATGTCTTTGTTTTGACCAGTGACCCGGATAGTCCAATTGCTCAAACGGATGCGCAAATAATTCTCATGGGTATGGGAATCGAAGAGATGCCATATGTAACGTTAGGATATAGTGTTACTATTTTATTATTGATTCTCTTTGCAGCAGAGTCTTCTTTTCAAACCGGTAAAATTGCGCAAACAGATTATGATAATGATAAAAACGAAATAGGTTTGATAATCAATAACTTGCCTGAAGTTGTTGCAGTTTCTGAAAAGTGGACTGATCAGTACTTAGCACAAAATTCTGATATTAAGAGAATATTTTTTATAGGTTATGGTGCGGCATATGGTGTAGCACGCGAAGGTGAAACCAAGGTAACAGAAACAGTGCACATAACGGCTCAAGGTAAAGAGCTCGAAGAATATATGCATGGTCCGTATATTGGACTTCACAGTTCAGATCATTTTGTCTTTATTGAGCCCCAAGGAAAATTGGAGCAAAGATCGCAAAAGTTGCAGAAGTTTTTACAGCTTCATTGTAAAAATCTAGCGCTTATAGCTAAAAAAGCTGTTTCTTCTGCAGATCTTAACGTGTTAAATTTAAACACAGATGTAAATGAGTTGCTCACAGCTTTATTTATGACTATTCCTGTTCACTTGCTGGCATATAAACTATCTAAATCCAAAAAAATTGATTTGGAGCATCCTACCTATCCTGAATTCGATGAAATTACTAAATCAAAAATATAAATAAAAGTTTTTCATTTAGACCTGATCCCATATTTAATTAGGATTCAGGCCTTTTTGTTTTGGCTTTTTTTATAGTTAGCAAAAATACTTTTGTCTAGGTAGGGACTGTAAGTATACATATCTTGTTATGAAAGCGAATTTGTTGGCCTAAAAATTACCCTAAAATAGAATCTGAAAGGGGGAGAATTGAAGTGAATGAGAGGATCCAAGAAATAATTTCCCTTTTATTAGAAAAACCAGATATTAAAGTAACGGAGATGATGGATAAATTAGCTTTAACAAGAAGACAAGTAAATTATACTATTGGTCTAATTAATGAGGATTTAAAGGCGCATGGGTTAAGTCCTATTAAAAGGCACAGCAATGGTACATTTACCTATACTGATAAATTGCAAGAATTACTCGTTGCAGACAAAAATTTAAATAATAATTTTCCCAATAAAAATCGAGCGGAAATGATACTGCTTTATCTAATTTGTAACGTTGACTATGTTTCGTTAGATGATCTGACCGCAATTGTTCATTATAGCAAAACGACAATTCTCCAGGATCTTAAGATTGCAGAGCAGATAGTGAATAAATATCACCTCAATTTAAAATACAATCGCTCTAGAGGATACTTTTTGCAAGGTTCTGAAGAACAGATTTTAAGGTTGGCTACCAACATAATTTTGCAAAGTTCTGATAATTTAGCGGGAAATTTACTGGAAAAATTTGCTATTAATAAAGATATTGTAAAAATATCATTAAATTTGATTACAAAATTTGAAGCTAAATTTCAAGTCTCATTTTCTGATAAATATTTCAATAATTTAAAACTTTTAGTACAAATTATTGTGTCTAGAGGATTAGTTTGCAAAAGTGGTCTTAAAGTTGATGGGTTTATCGCAAAAACAAAAGAATATCAATATTTGAGGAAACTAACCGAGTTAAGCAATATTAGCGACTTTTACATAAAATGGATTGCCTTGGAAATTTTATCTTCTAACGTTTTCGATAAAAATAATTCAGAATATAGTCCAGATGAAATTGAACTATTTGGCTTTGTTCATCAGATCGTGGAGGGTTTTAAGTCAAGAACACTGGTTAATATCCAAGATCAGTCACGATTTGAAAAAAGGCTGTTAAATCATTTAAGACCGGCATGTTTTCGTGTTAAGTATCGCTTGCCAAGTATTGAAACATTGAATCTTGATAATGACAAGGATGAGCAGCTTCTTGTAAATATCATTAAAGATTTAATTAAGCCCTTAGAGCAATGGATCGGAACTAAGTTTTCCGAAGATGAAGTTAAGCTGTTAACTTACTACTTTGGTTATTTGCTTTTCGATAATGCCAACTCTCAAAAAATCAGTAACGCCAAGTATAATGCCGTTGTGGTTTGTTCTAATGGAATAATAATGTCTAATATTTTGATCAAGATCTTAAAAAATATTTTTCCGGAAATAAGTTTTCTAGGCACTATGTCTTCAAGGGAATTTTCCGAGTCAGATCATGACTTTAACGTTGTATTTTCAAATATGCCCTTAAAAACTAAATTACACAATTATATTGTAAAACCCAACATGACTTCTACTGAAAAAACCACTTTACGCTATCGGGTATTGAAAGATTTGGGATTAGAAAAGGTTGACTATCAATTAAATGCACTTTTAAATTTAATAGCAAAATATGCCAAAGTTAATAATGAAGCAAAATTACGTAATGAAATTATAAGTATTTTACTGTCAGATTCTGAAAAAAATGATAGGAAAGGAGAAGATGCAGGTGAGTTACCAAATTTATTGAGTTACATCAAAGAAAAATATATTAAGGTAATTAGTTCTAAAAAAACAGACTGGAAAGATGCTCTGTATCAAGCACTGGAACCTTTAATTGAGGACAACAAGGTAGAAGACCAGTACTATTTCGAACTGGTTGATCAAATATCTAATCGATATAACTATAGTTTTTTAGGTCAAGATATTGCTATACCGCATGCGGTTCCTGAAAAAGGAATAAAGGATGATGGAATTTCTCTATTAATTTCGCATTATCCTATTAAATTACCGTATGGTAAAAAAGTCAGAATAATTGCTCCCATTGCTTTTTTTCATATGGACAAGTATCTAAATGCAATTAATCAGCTAGCAGATTTGTCTACAAATGATAGAGAAATTAATAAATTACTGAATACTAATACTTCTGAACAGGCATTTACAATCCTTAAAGAATATGTAGAAAGAGGCGAATGAATGTGAAAGTAGAAAACTATCCCAAATATACTATTATTATGCGCAATTATTCTTCGATGCAGTCTAATGCAGTACTTCAAGCTCTAGAAGGACTGGAAGATGAGTTTGCTGTTGAAGTAACTATGAATACCCATCAAGCCATTGAAGAAATAAAAGAATTGAATTCAAAGTTTGGTAAAAAAATTTTAATTGGTGCTGGTACTGTCCTGACTTTTTCAGAGGAAATTGCTGCAATAGATGCAGGTGCAAAATTTATTTTAAGTGCCTGCCAATTTACTAAGGCAATGATTGAATATGCTAAAAAGCGCGGAGTAGTAACTATTCCAGGTGTTATGACGCCTACTGAAGTTTTTAGAATGGATAGTTATGGTGCTGATATCATTAAAGTTTTTCCAGCAGTTGATATAGGACCAAGATTTTTCAAGGATATACAAGCTCCTCTGGGGAAATTGCGCTTAATGGCGGTAGGTGGAATTTCAGAAAAGAATATCCACGAATTTTTTGAAAATGAAGCTCAATATGTGGGTATTGGTTCTAACGCATTTAATAAAGAAGATTTAAAAAGTTTAAATATTGCCAATTTACATCAATCATTAGTAAATCTGGTAAAAAAATCATAAGTTGGAGAAGCGGATTGGAAAATATTATTTTAAATGAAGATTTAATTTATAGAAATATTGATTTTAAGACTAGTAGAGAAATTGAAACTTTTTTGGCCGATCAATTATATGAAAATGGGTATGTCAAAGAAGGTTATAAGAAGGCTTTACTAGAAAGAGAACAAAAATTTCCAACAGGATTACCTTCTTCACAACCAGCTATTGCAATTCCGCATGCAAATGCTGACTTGGTTAATAAAACTACTTTAGCAATTGCAACACTGAAAGAGCCAGTTGAATTTAAAAATATGGGAAATACAAAGGAAGATATTCCTGTAAGAATAGTAATCATGTTGGTTATCGCGGAACCGCACAGCCAGGTAAAAATGTTGCAGAAGGTTGCGGATATTGTACAAAACGAAAAATTAAGAAAAGAGTTTTTGCAGGCTGAAACAAAGCAAAAATTATTAAAGCTTATTCAGTCAGCTATAGGAGATAAAAATGACTAAACATATATTGGTTGCATGTGGAAATGGCATTGCAACATCAACAGTAGTTGCCAGCAAAATAAAAAAATATTTATCTGAAAATGGTATTGATGTTCAAACAACGCAAACCAGGTTAACAGAGGTACCAAGTAAGGTTGCAAACTATGACCTTTTGGTAACAACTGGTCAATTCAGTGGGGATACGCATGGCACCCCCTACATTCTAGGATTGTCCCTATTAACAGGAGTTGGCGCTGATAAAACTTTGAGTGAAATAGAAGATGCTTTAACAAAGCAAGAATCCTAGGAGGAAAATTATGTGGTCACAAATCGCCAATGGATTTATGGCGGGTTTCCAATTTATCATTAATTGCGGCCCAACCGTTATGCTTCCGATAATTATTACAATAGTAGGGTTAATATTTGGCTTGAAAATATCGGCAGCTTTTAAGTCAGGCCTTACGTTGGGAATAGGCTTTGCCGGCATCAAGCTGGTGCTAGACTTTATGACGACTAATATCGGCCCTGCAGCAAAAGCAATGGTGGAAAGGACGCATGTTCACCTGAATGCTTTAGATGTTGGCTGGGGATCAATTGCTGCAGTTACTTGGGCATCACCTATTATTGCAATTTTAATTTTTGTAATTTTATTCATTAATATTATTTTATTGATTTTAAAAGCTACACATACTCTAGACGTTGATATTTGGAATTACCATCATATGGCTATAGTAGGTATTATGGTTTACTTTGTTACCAAAAGCGTTTTATTGGCTGTTGGTAGTGTTGCCGTCATGGCAATTGTCACTTTTAAAATGTCTGACTGGTCACAACCGATGGTCCAAAAATTTTTCAATATTCCAGGTGTTTCATTACCAACTGTGTCTGCCCTGTCATCACTTGTGATTGCTGTGCCTTTAAACTGGCTTCTGGATAAGATTCCATTTTTTAGAAAATCAAAGTTTAGTATTAAAGATGCGCAAAAATATCTAGGATTTTTTGGTGATTCCATGATTATGGGTCTACTAATTGGTCTGGCTATCGGCATTTTTGCTGGATACGGTTTACAGCAGATTTTGCAATTAGGTGTTAGCATGTCTGCCGTATTGGTGCTGATCCCTAAGATGACCTCAATGTTCATGGAAGGGTTAATGCCTATTTCTGAATCAGCTCAAAAATGGTCACAAAAGAAATTTAAGGGTAGGAAACTCTTTATTGGTTTGGATGCAGCTGTTATTGTTGGTAATCCAGATGTAATTACAACTGCTTTAATTATTATTCCATTAACTATTGCTATGGCTGTTGTTTTGCCAGGTAACCGTGTTTTACCATTTGCTGATTTGGCGGTTGTTCCATTTAGGGTAGCCATGGTTGTGGCACTAACTAATGGTAATCTGCTCAAAAATATAGTTATTGGATTGGCTGTCACTGCTTCACTACTATGGTGTGGTTCAGCAACTTCACCGGTTTTAACGGCTATTGCTAAATCAGTGGGGATCAAATTATCTACTGGCGGCAGTCTGTTAATTTCATCTTTTGCTGCCACTTCAATGATTCAAAGCTTTATAGTTTATTTTTGCTTTACTTGGCATCCTGAGTTTTGCGTTCCCATTTTATTAATTGTGATTGCACTGATCTGGTACTACTTTGATAAAGTTAAACACATCAACAAAGAAGCCGAAGCAGCAGAAAATGCTATGAAGACAAAAGATTAGCTTTAGATATGAGGATAAATTATTATGAAGATTTCTGATTTTGTTGTTTATAAAGTAAAGCCCAGATGGATTTTTATTAAGATTAATACTGATGAGGGTATTTCCGGCTGGGGAGAACTAGTTTCTGGCACTAAAACTGAAACTGTTGTGGCTGGCGTAAAAGAAATGTGCAGCAAGTTAATTGGCAAAAATCCTTTTGAAATTGAAAGAATATGGCAACGACTTCATCGTTCATTCTTTCGCGGTGGTCCAATTAATGGCACTGCAATTTCTGGTATAGAAATGGCTTTGTGGGATATTAAAGGCAAGGCTTTAAATTTGCCTGTTTACGAACTTTTGGGCGGAGCCGTGAGGGATAAAATTAAAGTCTATTCTTGGATTGGCGGAGATCGTCCATCTGATGTGGTAGCAATGGCTCAGAAGCGCTGGGATAAAGGCTTCAGAGCGGTGAAAATGAATGCCACTTCTGAAATGCATTACATTGATTCACTGGAAAAGGTAGACGCTGCTGTTGAAAGGGTTGCTTCTATTCGAGAAAAGTTTGGCAATGCCATGTCTATTGGAATTGACTTTCATGGTCGCGTGCACAAACCCATGGCAAAAGTTTTGGCTAAAGCTTTGGAAGAATATCATCCAATGTTTATTGAAGAGCCAGTTTTGCCCGAAAACGAAGAGTATTTTGCTCAAATTGCAAATGAAGTCTCGACTCCAATTGCAACAGGAGAAAGGCTATATACCAGATGGGGATTTAAAAATATTTTCAAACAAGGTGCAGTTGATATAGTTCAGCCAGATATTTCACTTTGTGGTGGTTTACTGGAAGAGCGTAAAATAGCTGCAATGGCAGAAGCATGTGATATGGCCGTTGCGCCTCATGCTCCGTATGGTCCTGTAGCGTTAGCTGCCACTTTCCAAGTTGACGCTTGCACGCCAAACGTGTTTATTCAGGAGCAGAGTTTAGGAATTCACTATAATCAAGGATTTGACTTGCTTGATTTCGTAAAGAATAAAGAAATTTTTCAGTATAAAGACAGTTTCGTTGATATTCCTAAAGGACCAGGTCTTGGAATTGAAATGGATGAAGATAAGATCAAAGAAGTAGCTCAAGAAGGACTAGTGTGGAATAATCCATCTTGGGTTAATTATGATGGTACTATTGCTGAATGGTAAGATAAATGGACGAAGCAGTGATAATACTAGGATTCGTTCTGATTATAATTGTTAACGGTCTTAAAAATGCAAAAAAAATTATTTTTAAAGCCCGTACTAATTATGTAAGAATGACAATGGCAGTGATTGTCTCAGTCATGATAGTTATCTTGTTTTGGTCACAGGCAAAATATGCCAAGTTAGAACTGATTTCAATAATCTTGCTAATATTATTTTGTGGCTTTGCTCCGGAAGGCTTAGGTAATAATCAGGTTTTTATGATTGGCAGCCTGAACAGTAATTTAGCTAAATATCAAAAAATAGAACTTGAGCCTGAAGATAAGAATGATAATTTTACTAGAATTCACTTTTATATCCGAAAAAATAATTCAACCTGCTTGGTTGTTAAAGGCAGTGTTGAAACCACCAAGAAATATTTCCTCACAAAAACAAATTGCTCAGATAAAGTTCAAGTTAAAAGCTAATCATCACAATTATTTATATGAAGTATTTCTTTTAAATGTTAGTATATTATTAAAGTAGAGAAATACATTTGGCTTAAAATCTTGGAGGGATAATCATGATTATCAAAAATACGACTTATGGAGAAAAATGGGGCTTATTGGACCCTAAGGTTTTAGAAAGAACTAAAAATAAACCAGCTCTTTCTGACAAAAAAGCCATGGGTCCTATTGATTTAAGCACTATCGACTTCCAAAATGTAAGAGATGGTATGGGTTCACCCAATAAAGATTTGACCAACTCACAAATTAGTGAAAAAAGCATTTTGATTCAATGTCAAAACAGGTATATACCTGCTATAGTATGCAGACCTGCCGGTGAGCAGCCAACACTTAATGCCTGTTTATATCTGCATGGTGGTGGATTTATTGGAGGCAATAGTTCCACATTACTAAATCAGTGCCGGTTAATTGTGGAGCAAGCTAACTGCACTGTTATTTCTCTTGATTATCGCTTGGCTCCTGAAACTCCCTTTCCAGGTGCATTGCATGATTCTTGTGAAGCAGTGGAGTGGATTGTTAGCCACCAAGAATATTTAGGTTTTGAAAATTCACAAATCTTTGTTGCAGGTGACAGTGCTGGAGGCAACTTAGCCGTTGGATGTGGGCTACTTGATGAAAATCATTACATAAAGCATGTAATTTCAATTTATGGTGCGCTTGATTTACAGAAAATTTCTCAAACACTTTATCACTGGGATTATTCGTTATACGAAATGAATAAGGAGCATAAAAATTTCATTCATACCAGATTAAACAAAATAATGTATATTACCAACTTAATGAGGTCTCTTTATATTGAGAGTGAGTTAGTTACAGACCCACTAATTAGTCCAGTATATGCACAAGATTTTAAGAATCTGCCAAGTATCACTTTAATAGAAGCAGAGTTTGACTACTTTTTACCTAGTAATAAATATTTTGCCAGATTATTACAAAAGTATGGCAAAGAATATCAAGAAATTTTGTATAAAGGGCTTGATCATGGCTTTTTTGACCGTTTAGGTTATTTAGAGCAAACTAAAGAAGCCTGTTTGGACATTGCTCGGATTATTAAAGATAAAGGCGCAAAAATATAAAATATAATTTAACGTGATAAGATTAAAAATGGCAAGATTTTCAATTTAGAAAGTCTTGCCATTATTTAATTTAAATTCAGTTACTTTGCTTAGGCTATGCCTAATGCACTTAATAAAATGCAGAAAACAATTAGGCCCAAGATAACAATCGTGAAATTAATGTGTTTCTTTGCTATTAACCAGTAGCAGCCTAGAGTTATTAGCAATGGTACTAGTCCCTTAAGAAGAGAATCCAAAATATTTTGGACGTTGATCACTTGACCGCCACCAACATGAAATACTAATTTTGTCTTGAATTGGACGAGACTGCTTGTCATCCCTCCAAGCATTATTAGCCCAAGCGTTCTAGCAGCCTTTGTGAAAATTGTTAATAAACCAGATGAATACATTTCAGTGATATATTCAGAGCCTACTGAGAATCCTAGTTTGGTCATTTCCCAGCGACACCACTGTGCAGGGATATTGTAGATCAATAAAAAGACGAAAGGAGCTAAAATGTTGCCTTGCATTCCAAACGTCATTGCGACTCCAGCGGCAATAACCCTTAAAATACCCCAAAATAAAGTGTCTCCAATACCGGACATTGGTCCCATTAAACTAGCCTTGACGGCACTGATTGAAGAAACATCATAATCTTTATGCTGGGAGGCTTGTTTTTCCATTGAGGCAACTAAACCCTGGCAAAAAGTTCCCACATATTGAGTGATATTATAAAAAACAATATGTCTTTTTAGTGCCTGCCGTTTTTCTTCAGAGCCATTTTTATAGTAATGATCAATAAATGGTAATAGTGAATACTCAAATCCTGAGCCATACTCGTTGGCATATTGTAAAGGTGCACCGATTGTTAAAGACCTAAGATAAAGTTTACGGAGTAATTTTTTATCAGTAGGTGAAATTTTATTATTAGTTGCAGATTCTTGTGTCATGATAGAAAGTCCTCTTCTTCTTGCTGACTGGCTGATTTATTACTGTTTGTGGCAGTTTTGCTGTGTTTAAGGTCAAAAATATCTTTATCATAAAATGCAAAGACTACTGCAAATACCAAGCCAATGATTCCGACAACCAGCAATGGTAATTTTACATATTCAACTAAAATAAAGCCAAGAAAATACCAAACTGCAAGTTTCTTTTCCCAAACCATGCTGAGAAGCATTGCGAAACCGGCAGCTGGAAGTAAACCACCTGTCAGACCTAAGCCGTTTTCTACGAAAGAAGGCAGGGATTTAATAAATGCTGCAACAGGTTTAACACCAATCACAACGGTAATAAATACAGCTACAAAGAAAACTAATGATCTGGCAAACCAAACACCATAATGAAGCCAGACTAATTTCTTTTCGTTAGCTTTGTCTGCTGCGTCAGTCCAGGAATCTTGAAACAGTGAAAACAAAACATA
The DNA here is from genome assembly GCF_042679465.1 of Lactobacillus melliventris. Lineage (NCBI taxonomy): Bacteria > Bacillati > Bacillota > Bacilli > Lactobacillales > Lactobacillaceae > Lactobacillus > Lactobacillus melliventris. The sequence continues at coordinate 102,177 of NZ_JBHTMT010000006.1, forward strand.
GGTTCCAACTTCAAGCAAGCCACCTAATAGTCCCATTGGAATTGCTAAAGCTACAGCAGCTTTTGTGTCACCGCCACCGATTATGGCATAAGCAACAGCCAGTACAGTTGCTACTGAAGGGTTTAAGGATACAGCACCGCCTACATTTACAGCACCTATAAATGTTGCTTCCAGCATGGCGCCTAAGATAATTCCGGTTTGTAAATCTCCTAAGAGCAAGCCGACTAATGGTCCCACAACAATAGGCTGGTCTGCCATATTTTGTCCTAATAGCCAGTCACCACCGTAGCAAATAAATTCGGCTAAGCCACATAAAAATGCGGCTAAAATTATATTATTCGACATCTCATTACTCCTTTAATAAATTAGAGAACTTTTCTGCCTTATCTGTAGGTATAACTTGGTGTACGACATTGGCTCCAGAATTTAACAGCTTTTTAGCTGCGTCTTTATCAGCTGTGGTTAATAAAATCGAACCATTTATTTCTGTTTTGAGATTTTTGTCGACACCATCAAAGCGGCCAACATTTGCAATATTAATTCTTTCAATTTGTTGACCATTTAGTCCCGAATAGATTCTTTCCGCGTCTTTTACCTGGTTGACAACAACAAACATTGGAATACTTTGAGCTTTAGGATTTTGAAAAAGCCTTATTGCTCCATCTACGTCTCTTACTAGAACTTTAGCTGTACCTTGAACAGACATTTTTAATGCACTTTGCTGCATTTCATTTTTACTTGCTGCATCGTTAGCTACAACTATGTGGGAAGTTCCTAAGTGCCCGGGCCAGGTTAATGCTACTTGGCCATGAATTAAGCGATCATCAACTCTCAATTCTTTAATCATAATTCAATACTTCCTTATCAACTTAAAAAGTCACTATCAGTTTCATTACTGTCCGATTTGATTGGTTCAATAATTTGTAATTGTTTTCTTGCTTCTTCAACCAGATTCTTACATTTTTCCTTAGTTAAAGGTTGCGTTTCTAGTACTAGTGATAAAACTAAAGGCAGATTAACTCCCGTAATCAAGATAAAGTGATATTTTGCCAGCATTAAAGTCATTTTTTGATTAACGCTTCCGCCATAAATATCAGTTAACACAATCAGCTCCTTGTCTTTATCTTGGCTTGAGATAATTTCTTCTGCTTCCTTAGTCCAATCGCTTTCATCAACGTATGCATCAATAAATTTAACGTTAGTAGTTAAGCCGCTAAGAAATTTGGTGCTATTATAAAAACCTTCAGCCAGAGTACTATGAGTAATAATTAGGAAATTATTCATTATTTATGCCTTGTTGGCTGAGCCAAAAACTTCAATTTTATTTTTGATGTCATCTTTTACCAACTCCATAATTTTTAGATCAGCATCATATAAGAAAACCTGCTGCTCTTTTTTACTATCAAGGTATTCTCTTAAACCGTTAGTGACATTAAATGACATAACTGAATAATAGTTAATTTTGCTTATGCCATTTTTAATTGAGTTGTGGTATTCTTCATCCGTTAATCCGGAACCCCCGTGAACAACTAATGGGACTGGAACTGCTTCAGCAATTTCATGCAGTCTATTAAAGTTTAATACAGGTTTTTCTCTGTATATTCCATGAACTGTACCATATGAAATTGCCATTGCATCAATTCCGGTCTCTTCATAAAATTGTTTAGCTTCACTTACAGTAGTGTAGTTGTCCGTTAAGTTATTGTAGTCAGGCTTACCGTTACCAGCATCTCTGGTCATCACGCCAACTTCACCTTCTACACTTGCTCCTAATGCGTGGGCAAAATCAACAATTTCTTTTGTCTTGCTAATGTTTTCTGCAAGAGGGTTTTGGGAAAAGTCGAGCATTACAGAACTGAATCCCATTCTCAATGCTTTAATGCAAGTTTCCATGTCTGTACCATGGTCAAGGTGAACTACGACTGGAACGTTGGCATTTTCTGCTAAATCCAATGCCAATTTACCACCTTCTCTTAGTGGCAAATAAGGAAAATGTGATTCAGCTATTTGCAACACAACAGGAGCCTTTTCTTCTTCGGCGGCTGCAATTATTCCACGTGCTGTGTTCATATCTGCGTAGTTAAAAGCGCCTATTGCATACCCTTCTTTTTTTGCTTTTGGTAAAATATCATTTAAAGTTACTAATGTCATTTTTTAACCTCCATTTTGTATTCGCTTACAAAACTAATATTAAAGTATTTGTTTGCTTTTTCAATAGATGGTAGCTTTATTGGAAAAACGTCAAAATTTGGTGATTATTTTCCAAGTTTTGACACTTTTTAATCATTTTATTGTGGAGGTTAAAGATGAAAGATAGACAGAAATTATTATTAACTACCTTAAAAGACAGAAATTTTTTAACAATTAGTGACTTGGCAAAAGTAATGCATTATAGTACTAGTACTATTAGACGAGACTTAAAAGAACTCGAAAATAATGGCTTTGTGCAGCGAATTCATGGTGGGGCACTGGTTTTAAAGCCAAATGAGATTGAAACGCCAACAACTATTAAACAACATATTAATTTAGCTGAGAAAAAATATATTGCTGCCTTGGCTTCCGGTTATGTTGAAAACCGGCAAAATATTTTTTTAGATAGCAGCAGTACATCCAACGTATTAGCCAAAAATCTTGCTGCTTTTAACGGTTTAAGCATTGCAACTACTAATTTAGAAACGGCAATCTATTTAAATTTGCATACGCAAAATAAGATTAATGTAATTGGGGGAAGTATGATTGATACATATTCTAGTAGTATGGTTACTGCCAGAAATTTACGTAATTATGTTTTTGACATTTCTTTTATGTCATGTAGAGGATTTAGTCTGGAGTACGGTGTTACTGATAAGGTTGAATCCGAGTCTAGCCTAAAGCATACTTTAATTGAATGCAGCAAAAAATTAGTTTTATTGATTGATAGTAATAAAATGGGTCTGATTTTTCCTTATAAAGATTGTGAATTAAGTCAGATTTCTGCAGTTGTAACAGATAAAAAGCCCGCTAAAAAGTACAGTAAGTTATTTGAAAAGAATAATGTTGAAGTAGTTTACTAATCTAAAATATCAATTTGTAATACTTGATTCAGAAGATATTAGCAAAAAGGCCTGCTGGTGATTTTTAATCATTAGCAGGCTGTTTTATTTTTTCAATGGACTGTCAAATTTTTCTTAAATGGATAATAGGATACCCATTTCAATTTTTAATTGATTTACTGTTTATACTTTCCCAACATTTCAATATAAATTGTTGGTTGTTTATCTTTTCTACATCAATATAATTAAAACAACTTAAATTGAAAGAAGAGAAATTCATGACTGGAAAAAAAACTAATTTGATTTTTGGGACTCTTTTGACTGGAACAATTGTCACATCGTTTCTTCAAACTTCATTAACAACGGCCTTACCACAAATTATGCATGAGTTATCATTGACCGCACTAACTGCCCAGTGGTTAACCAGTGCTTTTAGTTTAGCTATGGCGGTTATGATTCCAATATCAGCATATTTGATTAAGCGCTTTACTACTAGGCAAATATTTTTATCGTCAATGCTATTATTTACATTCGGCACATTACTTTGTTGTTGGGGAAGCAATTTTCCTATTATACTAATAGGTCGTATATTTCAAGCCTTTGGTAGTGGCATTATTTTACCATTAACTCAAGTAGTAATTATGATACTTTATCCGGTTAACAAACAGGGAACAGTCATGGGGATATTGGGATTGGCATCAGGAGCAGCACCTGTGATAGCACCAACTTTAACAGGCATCCTTATAGAAATATGGGGTTGGCGTAGTGTTTTCTTTATTTCAGCAGCTATATCACTTTTTATTATAATTTTAGCAATCTTTAGCGTTGAAAATGTTTCACCAGTTGCCAAAAATCATCTAGATTACTTTTCTCTATTATTAAGTACTGGTGGCTTGAGCAGTATTTTGGTAGGACTTAGTAATATTACTACTAGATTATTTATAAGCTTAATCTTGTTACTTATTGGAACAGTATTAATAATTATTTTTTGTAAAAGACAGTTACAAGATAAAGAACCATTACTAAATCTAAGAATTTTTAAAAATTCTAAATTTCGTTTGGCTGTATTAATCAGTATGCTTCTTTATGCAATAATGATGGGTAGTTCAACTATATACCCTATTTTAATTCAAACTGTAATGAAAAAATCAGCCCTTATTTCAGCATTTATAATGTTGCCAGGATCGTTAGCTATGGCTCTAATTAATCCTTTTACGGGAATGTTTTATGATAGATTTGGAATAACTAAATTGGCAATTTCAGGAAGCTTGTTATTAGTAATTAGTTGCTTGGGAGTAACATTTATCAATTCTCCAAAAGAAATAATTTTGTTAGGAGTTTTTTATCTTCTCCGTTTATTAGGGGTTGGCTGCTTGATGATGCCAATCGTAACTTGGGGAATGCAAAGTTTGCCTAAAAATGAAGCAGCAAATGGTACAGCTCTTCTAACTTGTTTAAGAACATTAAGCGGTGCTATAGGAACTTCTTTATTTATGGAAGCCATGACTAGCGCAACCCACTTTATTGATACCAAAGTGACGGCAAATTATATAGGAATTCAATTCACATTCGGTATGATGTCATTTTTGGCTTTAGTTCAATTATTTATTAGCATATATAAATTCAAAAAGCTTTAACAAAAAGATTTTTATATGTCATAATCATTTCTATGAATAAAAAAAGAAATCGCACTGTATCACGTAAAAAAATTCAAAATGCCGTCGTAGAACTTTTAAAGAATAGTAACTTAGAAAATTTAAAAGTCACTGAAATTTGTCAAAAGGCACAAATTAACAGGTCAACTTTTTATGATAATTACACAGATATTTATGATATGGCAGACAAATTAAGAAAATATCTTGTTGATGAATACGCACTAACGCAAAATAATTCTAAAAAACCATGTTTTTCAAAATTATTACAACATGTTAAAGACAACCAAGATTTATATCGTTTATTTTTTAAACTAAGTTTACAAGATGGTGTTGCTGAAAAGTTTATAGATAGTCATGAAGAAAGAAATCATTATGATGAAGTATTTTTTCGCAATGGTATAGTGGCTATAATTACAGAGTGGCTAAAAAATAATTGTTCAGAACCAATAGATAACGTTGTTAAAGTAATTGATGCACATCAAAATTGTTTGCAGAATGGTAGTAATAAATATTAAGATCTACCTAAGAAAAATAAAAAAACAATCTGAATTGCAGATTGTTTTACTTTTATGCCAGCAAAATGGCATCATCTTCAAGACCTGAGCCTACATGCTTTTGAAATAATTCCATTAACTTAGACACAGTTAAATTTTGTTTATCTTCACCAGCCAGATCAATTGCTACACGACCTTGATGCAACATGACCAAACGATTGCCATAGCGAATAGCATCTTCCATGTTATGAGTGACCATAAATGCTGTCAAATGCTGTTCAGATATCAACTTTTCAGTTAATTGCATGACCGTTATTGAAGTTTGTGGATCAAGAGCCGCAGTATGTTCATCCAGTAAAATCAAATCTGGCCGTTGCAGCGTTGCCATTAAAAGGGTAATGGCTTGTCTTTGACCACCAGAAAGTAAGCCAATTTCAGTTTCCAAGCGGTTTTCTAGATTCAAATTAAGTTGCGCAAGCTGCTTTTTGAAAAATTTTCTGTCTTGACTTTTAACACCAGGACGAAAGCCTCGGCGCTTTCCGCGCTTCATGGCTAAAGCCAAATTTTCTTCCACAGTTAATCTGACTGCTGTTCCCATTTTAGGATCTTGAAAAACGCGACTAATATTTTTTGCTCTTTTAGTAACAGGCAGTTTTGTAATATCAGTACCTTTTAGAATAATTTGTCCTTCTTGAATAGGGAGCGTTCCGGCAATACTATTGAGTAGAGTAGACTTACCGGCCCCGTTACTACCAATGATAGTCACGAAATCTCCGGCTTCTAAATTAAGGTCAATTCCGCGTAAAACACGGTTTTCATTGACAGTCCCCTGTTCAAAAGTTTGATGTAAATTTTTAATCTTTAGTACTTCTGGCATTTTGCTTTCCTCCTTTAAGATTGCGTGGTAAATGGAAATTCGGCAAAGTTAAGCACACAACTAAGACTAAAGCTGAAGCTAATTTTGCATCAGATGGTTCGACATTCATCTGGAATACCAAAGCTAAAATCAGTCTATAAATGATGGCACCTACAACTAAAGTAAGTAAACGACCACCAATTGACAGATTGCGAATAAGTACTTCTGCAATAATAATTGAAGCTAGTCCGATAACAAGAGTACCTACACCAGAGTTAAGGTCGGCAAAGCCGTTATTTTGTGCTAAAAGTCCACCTGACAAGGCAATGCAGCCATTAGAAATCATATAACCTAAAATTTTCATTCCCTGAGTTTTAATGCCGTTGGCAGCACTCATTTGCGGGTTATCACCAGTGGCTCTCATAGCCAAGCCTATTTCTGTTTTGAAGAAAACGACTAATAAGAAGATCACTAAAAGTGCAATTATCAGTCCCATTGCAATTACAGCATTGTTACGACTTAAGCCCCAATTTTGTGCAATTGTAAAAACCGTATCTTTGCCTAGCAATGAAACATTGGCAGCGTTTTGCATTACTCTGGAAGTAATGGAGTACAAGCCAGTCATTGTAATAATTCCTGCTAATAATGAAGGAATACGCAATTTGGTATTCAAAATACCAGTAACTAGTCCGGCAATTAAACCGCCAATAAATGCGGCAATAGTTGCTAATATCGGATTAATTCCTTTAATAATGCACATCGTCGCAACAGCCCCTCCTAAGGGGAAACTGCCTTCAGCTGTCATATCGGCTAGATCTAATATCCGAAAAGTTAAATAAACACCGATTGCCATTAATGACCAAAGTAGTCCTTGAGAAGTAGACGAAAGTAATAACTCCCAAAATGTATTTAACATAACTATTGATTCACGCTGCCTTTCTTTAATTTACTTAGGTGCTTTAATTGAAGCAGGGTCAATTCCAAGTGCCTTTGCCATTTTCTTGTTAACCACCAATTTCAAATCGGTAGCTTTTTCAACAGGCATGTCTTTAGGTTTCGTCTTACCATCTAAAATCTTAGCAGCCATTTTACCGGTTTGTTTACCAAGTGCCTCATAATCTATTCCAATAGAGGCCAAGCCGCCAGTTTTAACTTGATCCGTTGAACCGGCTACCAGTGGAATCTTCTTTTCCTTAACAACCTTACCAATAATTGAAGAAGCAGAGGCAAAAGTATTGTCTGTTGGTACGTAAATTCCTTGTACTTTTCCTGCTAAAGTTTCAGTGACTTGTTGAACATCATTTGTTGTGTTGGCCGTCTTAATTAAAACTTTGACTCCGGCTTTTTTAAGTGCCTTGACAGCTAGATCAGCTTGAATTTTGGAATTGGCTTCGCCCGCATTGTACATAATGCCAATTGTTTTAGCCTTAGGCACAATTGATAAAAGTAATTTGATTTGTTTATCAATTGAAACCATATCAGTGGTTCCTGTGACATTTCTGCCAGGTTTAGCGTCTGATTTTACTAGTTTGGCAGCTTTTAGATCAGTCACAGCAGTCACTACAATCGGGATATCCTCGGTAGCATTTGCTACACTTTGTGCAGCTGGGGTGGCAATACCTAAAATTAAATCTGATTTTTCGTTGACTAGTTTTTCACTCATGCTCTTCAAATTATCTTGACTATTTTGCGCATTTTGGTAATCGATCTTTAGATTCTTGCCTTCAACATAGCCTTTTTCCTTCAGACCTTCTTTGAAGCCTTTGTTAGCTTCATCTAATGAGGGATGTTGTACTACTTGCAGTATACCGACATGTTTGACAGTTGCTGTACTGCCTGTCTTTTTGTTATTACAACCACTTAATAGCAACAAACCGGTTAAGGCCATTCCCATAACTAATTTCTTAATTCGCATTTTTCTTCCTCCGTAAATCTAATCTTTAATAACATAAAAACACCCACTTATTCCTAAGTGGGTGTACAAGCATTATTTTTATTAATAATTATTTGTGATTAACCACTTAGAAAGCTATGTGGCTAACCGCAACTAAAGGACTTTAGCCATCATAGATAAATTCAAAACTTGAATCTGGTTTGAATTCATCTAGATGAACCCAAACTCTATCTAAAATAGCTAAAGTAGTAACGATTATTCAGTTGTGAGATGTGTTTAATATAATATTTCATTTAAGATCAACCTCCAACCTTAATGAGAAGATTATAAAAAATAAAGAAGAAAAAGTCAAGGAATAATAAAATTTGGTTGCAATTGATGTGCAACCTAAGGGAATTTTTCAAATTTATTTTGCCAAAATGTTTAAGCTAGTTTTTTGTTTTACATAAAAAAACTGCCCTTGTGGCAGTCTGTTTCCCGTTTATTTTGGAGCTTTAATTGATTTAGGATCAATTCCCAGTGCTTTGGCCATACTTTTGTTCACCACTAATTTCATATCGTGTGCTTTTTCAACCGGCATGTTTGCAGGTTTAGCTTTGCCAGATAAAATTTTCGCAGCCATTTTCCCTGTTTGTTCTCCCAATAATTCGTAATCAATTCCGATTGAGGCTAAGCCGCCAGTTTTGACTTGATCAACTGAACTTGCTACTAGAGGAACTTTCTTTTCTTTAACTACTTTGCCAACTACTGAAGCTGCTGAATCAAAGGTATTATCGGTAGGAACGAAAATACCGTCAACTTTTGAAGCCAGAGTTTCTGTTACTTGTTGGACATCGTTAGTCGTATTTGCAGTTTTGATCAAAACTTTAACTCCTGCTTTTTTTAGTGCAGCTGTTGCTAAGTCAGCCTGAATTTTGGAGTTTGATTCACCAGCGTTGTACATGATACCGATAGTTTTAGCCTTGGGCACAATTGACAACAGCAACTTGATCTGGCGTTTAATTGAAACCATATCTGTTGTGCCCGTGATATTTCTACCCGGTTTCTCATCTGAATTAACTAATTTAGCGGCTTTTAAATCAGTTACAGCAGTGACAACAGTTGGGATTTTCTGCGTTGCATTCGCCACGCTTTGCGCTGCCGGTGTAGCAATCCCTAAGATCAAATCTGACTTTTCGTTGACCAGTTTTTCACTCATACTTTTCAAATTATCTTGATTATTTTGAGCGTTCTGGTAATCAATCTTAAGATTTTTACCCTCTACAAAGCCACTTTCCTTCAAGCCCTTTTTAAAGCCCTTGTATGCTTTATCTAGAGAAGGATGCTGCACTACTTGCAAAACGCCCACGTGTTTCACGTCTGGACTTTTACTGGCTTTTTTGCTGCTGCAGCCTCCTAAAGCCATTAAACCAACAATTGTAATTCCTGTAATTAATTTTCTAAAACGCATTTTGTGCCTCCATAAAAAATACCCACTTACTTCTAAGCGGGTACACAGAAATTAAATTGCCAACAAATAATTGGATTGTGGTTAGCCACTTAGAAAGCTATGTGGCTAACCGTACTAAAAGAGTCCTAGCCATCATAGATAAATTCAAACTTAGTTTCGTTTGAATTCACCTAGATGAACTCAAACTCTTATCTATAGTAGCTAAGATAATAACGATTATTTAGTTGATTCTCTTTTTGACTAAACTGAATCATTATCCTTACCTCCAACTTTGATAACAAGATTATAAAAAAATAAAAACTTAAAGTCAAGGATTAATTTAGCTTTTAACACTGAAGAAGGAAAAGAAAAATTGTAGGCCTACAAGTAAGATATTACCAGTAAATAAAAATAATTAATGCAATATATCAGATTTTAAAATTAAAAAAGCATTTTAATTTAATTTTTTTGCTATAATTATATTTAAAATAACGGGGGTAGTAGCCGATGACACGATTGCAAAAAATGGTATTAAAGCCGAAAGAGCAGTTAGTAACACGGCTTTTCTTGTCGCCTAAATTAAAGCAAAATCTAACTGTGCTCTCATACAGTACCTATGACTTAATTAACGCCATGAAGGAGTTGAGCCTAAGCAACCCGTTTGTATCTTTGCGTGAACCTAAAGGCGAAATGCAAAATTTGGAATGGTTGCGGGCGCCCGAAGGTGAAAATCTGATTGATCATTTATTAATGCAGGTTAACTTGAGCGACTGGCACAATTGGGAAAAAAGTGCTGTTAAAGTTTTAATTTATCTGCTTGATAAAGATGGCTATTTAAGGGTAGACTTAGCTAAAATTGCCAAACAAACAGAGTTTTCACTGGAGAAGTTGACAAGGGCTAAGGATTTATTGCAAAGTCTTGATCCTTGTGGTATCGGTGCCGCGGATCTAACTGAATGCCTGTTGCAACAAGCAAAGCAAAAAGCAGATTTTAATCCTGTAGCTCTTGAAATTTTACTTGATAATCAGCTGGAACTGCTGGCTGATCCCAAACAATGGCCTAACTCTAAGTTTTCAATATCCGAATTAAATGATGCCCTTGCCAGCATCCAAACACTGGATCCTACTCCAGCTAGCGATTATGTCGTTGAAAATAATACACAGTATTTATTTCCGGACTTAATTTATCGGGTAACGGATGGGCACCTAACAGTTGAAAGTTATCAAACGCAAATACCAGAGATGGTTTTTGACGAAAAAGCTTATCATGAGTTAAAAGAGCAGTCAGATGAAAATAAATATTTTTCTGAGCAAAAGCAACACTATCTCGAACTGAAAAACGCAATTGTAGAACGGCAGAAAACCATTATGCGGCTGGGTAAGTATGTTGGTAAATTTCAACGTAACTTTTTAACCACAATGCAAAGACGTGAATTAAAGCCACTTGGTTTAAAAGAAACTGCTCAAGCTTTGGGTCTAGCACCAAGTACTATCAGCAGGGCGATTAAAGACAAATATATTCAGTGTCAGAACAAGATTTTTAGTTTGAAAATGCTTTTTCCACGGGAAGTGACGACCGATTTATCTCAAGCGCGTATAGAATATGACCTGCAACAGATCATAAAAAAAGAAGATGCCCGCGCTCCTTTAAGTGATCAACAGCTGGTAGAAATATTTGCCAAACATGATGTGACTTTAAGTCGGCGTGTAATTGCCAAATACCGCAAAAAACTCAATATACCGAATAGTTATAGTAGAAAGGCCAAGCCAACAGATTAAATTTTGTAAACAACTTTAATTTTCAAAGCGGTCGAATATTTAGTGATGAAAAAGTGCTCCTAATAGCCAGATAAATGTCTAACTATTGTGGAGCACTTTATTTATGTCAGGATTTTTAAAATTTATAAATTACTTTTACGGTAAATCATTTCCTGCAGCCAGATAAATATCATACCATTCTTGAGCAGTAAGTGAGATATCTGCTCCTTTAGCACTATCAATGATGTGGGCTGGTGTCATAGTTCCAATAATAACCTGGGTATTTGCCGGATGTCTTAAAATCCAAGCAGCCGCAACTGCATTTTTAGAAACACCTTTTTGGTCAGCTACTTTTTGTAAAGCCTTGTTGACTTCTGGAAACTTAGGATTGCCAATAAAATTGCCCGCAATTTGACCGTACTGGAAAGGTGACCAGGCCTGAACAGTCATGTTGTGTAAACGTGAATAGTCTAAAACGCCCCGGTCGTGGTCAATGCTGCGCTCATCCGTCATATTAGTGTGAATATTGAAATCAATCGGACCTGTGTGCATTACACTTAATTGCAATTGATTAATCAGCAATCTTTGACTGACTCCACTTTGCAGTAAGTCAACTTGCATCGGATTAAAGTTTGAAACTCCAAAGTGGCGCACTTTGCCGTCTCTTTGTAATTCATCAAAGGCAGCGCCAACTTCAGCCGGATCCATTAAAGCATCTGGTCTGTGGAGTAGCAAGCTATCTAAATAGTCAATTTTCATCCGGGAAAGAATACCATCTACTGCATTAATCAAATACCTTTTAGAAAAATCATACCTGGTTGTCTTATAGTCCAATTTAGGATTTTCATAAATACCAGTTTTAGATTGAATATAAAAATCATCTCGAGTTAACGCTGACTTTTGAAAGGCTGCTCCGAAGATTTCTTCAGATTTGCCATGACCGTAAATATCAGCTGAATCAATATAATTAATTCCAGCTTCGTGGGCAGTTTCCAACGTTTTAACAGCTTCATCAACGCTCAGTTTGTTCATGCGCATAATTCCCAGTGCAATGGCCGAACCAGTGAAGTTAGTATTACCAATTTTAATTTGTCTCATAATGTACCTCCTTTCTTTAGTATACGCTTTCTTTACCTATAATTTTAAAAAAGTGTGGGTTTTAATTTACATTTAGCAATGATAACTAAAAACTAATATTTTTTTAAAAAATATTTTATTTTTATCATAATTTTGTATATAATAGATCTTACATAATTTTTTAATATTTTTAAAAACAATAGGAGGGAAAAATTATGAGTAATAAGATTGGAATTATCGGAGACGGTCACGTTGGCAGTACGGTAGCGCAACAGCTGATATTAACGGGTCTGGTAGACGATCTCGTTATGATTGACGTTAATGAAGCAAAGGTTAGAGCTGATCAGCTTGATTTTCAAGATGCCATGGCAAATTTGAAGCACCACACTACTATTACTATCAATGATTATTCGGCCCTCAAAGATGCAGATATTGTAATTAGTGCTTTTGGAAACATTGAGTTGGAAGCAGGCGGTGAACGTTTCGCCGAATTGAACTACAACCGTGAGCGGATTGGAGATATTGCGGAGGCAATTAAGAAGAGTGGCTTCAACGGTATCTTACTTGCTATTACCAATCCAGTAGATGCAATTACTAATATGTATCAGGAATTAACTGGTTTACCGCGCAAGCACGTCATTGGTACTGGTACTCTTTTAGATACAGCCCGCATGAAACGTGCTGTTGGTGAACTCATGAATGTCGATCCTCGTTCAGTGGAAGGCTTTAACTTAGGCGAACATGGTAATTCACAATTTACGGCTTGGTCGACAGTCAAGGTTTTGGAAAAACCAATTACTGAAGTAGCTAAAGCAAAGCACTTAAAGCTTGAAGACTTAAATGGCGAGATTAAGTTTGGTGGTCAAACAGTATATAAGGGTAAGCAATATACTAACTATGGAATTTCAGCAGCTGTGACTCGTTTGGTAGAAACTATTCAAAGCGATGCCCATACTGAAATGCCAGTTTCAAATTATCAGGAAAAATATGGTACTTACCTGTCTTATCCTGCAATTGTTGGTCGTGATGGTATTATTCAAACCGTTGAATTGACACTTACAGATGAAGAAGAAAAGAAGTTACAGTCTTCTGCTGCAACAATTAAAGAAAAAGCCAATAAGTAATGAAATAAGTCCCAGGGGTTACATATCTTCTGGGACTATTTTTGATTTATTTATTAAAAATTATGGTCAAATTAGTCAACATTTTTATATTGTTTTAAAAATTGTAGTGAATTATGTGGTTATAAGGGGTATTCTTATAGTAATGAAAAGATTTAAGGAGAAAGAATATGAAGAAAAGAATAGATGACTATATTCTGGGTCTCGATATCGGGACCAATTCTTGCGGCTGGGCCGTGACGGATAAGAAAAATAACTTATTAAAACTTAGGGGAAAAACTGCAATAGGTTCACACTTATTTGAGGAAGGACATACTGCGGCTGATCGTCGCGGTTTTAGAACTACCAGAAGACGCCTTAAGCGCAGAAAGTGGCGCTTACGCCTATTAGAAGAGATTTTTGCGGAACCAATGGCTGAAGTGGATCCAGGCTTTTTCGTGCGCCTGCATCAGTCATGGGTGTCACCATTAGATAAAAGCAGAAAAAAGTACCAGGCAATTGTATTTCCAACAGCTAAGGAAGATCAGGAATATTATCAAAAATACCCGACGATCTATCATTTGCGTGACGCACTGATGACGCAAGACCGTCAATTTGATTTGCGTGAAATATTTTTAGCCATCCACCACATTGTTAAGTATCGTGGTAATTTCTTACAAGATACAGCTGTTAAAGACTTTGAAGCTTCCAAAATTGAAGTCGGCCCGATTTTAACAAATATCAATAATGCTTTTGCGGATAAGATAGTTGAGGGCCAAGATCTTATTGAATTAAATGTCGCAAACGCTGCCGAGATCGAGGCTGTTATACGCGGTAAAGATGCGGATAAAACCCTATATAAGATGGACAAGGTCAAGAAAATTGCCAAGTTATTAACAGATTCAACTGCCAAGGAACAAAAAAATGTGGCTAAGCAAATTGCTAACGCTATTATGGGCTATAAAACGCAGCTTGAAACAATTTTAGGTAAGGAAATTGATAAAAACGATAAGGCACAATGGGAATTCAAACTTTCGGATGCAGATGATAAGCTGGATGCCTTATTACCGGATCTTGATGAAAGTGATCAGACTGTTGTCGCTGAAATCGAAAAACTGTTTAGCGCGATTACCTTAAGTACTATTGTTGATGAAAATAAGAGTTTATCACAATCTATGGTAGAAAAATATAATAAACATCATCAAGATTACAAATTGTTAAAAGCTTATATTGAAAGCTTACCAGATCGCGCTCAGGCCAAGAAATTACTTTTAGCCTATGATCTATACGTTAATAATCGTCATGGTCATTTGCTGGAAGCCAAAACCGAATTTAAACAGGATAGCACTTTAACCAAAGAAGATTTTTATAAAACTGTTAAAGATAACCTAGATGACTCTGAACTCGCTCATAAGATTGCGCAAGAGATAGCTGCCGATAATTTTATGCCTAAGCAGAGGACGAACAGTAATGGTGTAATTCCGTTTCAGCTGCATCAAATCGAACTGGATAAGATTATTGCTAATCAAAGCAAATATTATCCATTCTTAGCTGCAGAAAACCCAGTAGAAGATCACCGTAAACAAGCACCATACAAATTGGATGAACTGGTCAGATTCAGAGTGCCTTATTATGTGGGTCCAATGATTACAGCTGATGAACAGGAAAAGACTTCCGGTAAGAGCTTTGCCTGGATGGTCAGAAAAGAGCAGGGTCAAATCACCCCGTGGAATTTTGAGCAAAAAGTAGATCGTCAAGAATCTGCCAACAAGTTTATTAAGCGGATGACTATCAAGGATACCTATCTTTTAGGTGAAGATGTTTTACCTGCAAATAGTTTGCTTTATCAAAGATTTGAAGTTCTGAACGAACTTAACAATATTAGGGTTAATGGTAGCAGAATCAGTGTTGACCTTAAGCAACAGATTTTCAATGACCTCTTTGAGGAAAAGAAAACTGTGACAGAAAAAGCTCTAATCAGCTATTTGAAGCAAAATCTCCATTTACCAACTGTAGAAATTAAGGGATTGGCGGATCCAACTAAATTTAATTCAAGTCTGGCAAGTTATTACCATCTCAAAAATTTACATGTCTTTGATAAAGAATTAGCAGACCCACAATATCAAAAAGAATTTGAAAAAATAATTGAGTACTCGTCTATCTTTGAAGATAAAAAAATTTTTCAAGATAAATTGCATGCTGAATTTAAGTGGTTAACTCCCGCACAATTTAAGGCAATTTCAACTTGGCGCCTGCAAGGTTGGGGCAGATTATCGCGCAAGTTGTTGGTAGAACTGCATGATACAAATGGCCAAAATATTATAGAACAACTTTGGGATAGCCAAAAGAACTTTATGCAAATTGTGACTGAGCCTGATTTTAAAGAAGCAATTGCTAAGGAAAATCAGAACATTACTCAGGAAAATGGTGTTGAAGAAATCCTGGCAGATGCATATACTTCTCCTGCTAATAAGAAAGCTATTAGACAGGTTGTTAAAGTAGTAGCTGATGTGGTTAAAGCAGCTAGTGGTAAAGCTCCAGCGCAATTTGCAATTGAATTCACTCGTGACCCTGATAAAAACCCGCAGTTATCACATATTCGTGGCACTAAATTGCTCAAGGCATATCAAGAAACAGCTGGCGAACTCGTAGATCAGAATCTGACTAATAGCTTAAAAGAAGCTATGACTAGCCGCAAATTGCTGAAAGACAAGTATTTCTTATACTTTATGCAAACGGGTCGCGATGCTTATACCGGTAAAAAAATTAACATTGATGAAGTATCAACAAATTATCAGATTGATCATATTTTGCCTCAGTCTTTTATTAAAGATGATTCTTTCGATAACAGAGTTTTAACTGCTACCCCGTTAAATGCGGAAAAATCAGATGATGTGCCGTATAAGCGTTTTGCTAACAATTATGTTTCAGATTTGAAAATGACAGTTGGCGAAATGTGGAAACACTGGCAAAAGGCTGGTATCATAAATAAACATAAGTTGGGTAATTTATTACTCGACCCAGATAGGTTAAGTAAATTTCAAAAATCCGGTTTTATTAACAGACAATTAGTTGAAACGAGTCAAATAGTTAAATTAGTATCAGTTATTTTGCAAAATAAATATCCAGATGCAGAAATTATTACAGTTAAAGCTGGTGACAACTCCGCTCTGCGTCAGCGTCTAGATTTATATAAGAGTCGTGATGTCAATGACTATCACCATGCCATTGATGCTTATTTATCGATAGTTTGCGGGAACTTTTTGTATCAAGTTTATCCTAAGTATCGGCCATACTTTGTGTATGGTCAGTTTAAAAAGTTTAGCCAAGATCCAGACTTACAAAAAGACTTGATTAAGCACTTCAAGGGCTTTACATTTATGTGGCCTTTACTGCAAAAAGATAATTCTGAGCGTAAAGCTCTAGAAGAAATCAAAGAAAATAATAGTGATCGAATAGTCTTTTACAAGCATCCAGACATTTTTGATAAATTACGTAAAGCATATAATTATAAATACATGCTAGTCTCAAGAGAAACGTCAACTGAAAGCAGCAGTATGTTCAACATGACTATTTATCCTCGCGGAGAGCGTGATCGTAAGAAAACTAGAAAGTTGATACCTAAGGGGAACGGACTTGATCCGAAAATTTATGGTGGCTATAGCGGCAACACTGATGCATATATGGTAATTGTTAAGATTGAGAAAGCAAAAGAATCTATCTACAAAGTTATTGGGATTCCAATGCGCGCTCTTGCAGGTTTAAAACAGGCTAAAAATCAGGGAAACTATAAAGAAGAGCTCCACAAAGTGGTTGAGCCCCAGATCATGCTTGATAAAAATGGTAAACCTAAGCGGGGTGTTGAAGGCTTTAGAGTGGTGAAAGATCATGTACCATTTAAGCAAGTCGTCTTGGATGGTGACAAAAAATTTATGCTGTACTCTGCAAAGTATGAAACGAATGCAAAGCAACTGACCCTTTCTCAAGAAACAATGCGAATAGTCACTGATAACTTGAAGAAGAGCGAGGATCAAGATAAATTATTAGTAAAAGCTTATGACGAGATTTTGCAAAAGGTTGATCAATATTTACCATTATTTGATGTGAACAAGTTTAGAAATAGTTTGCATTTAGGTAGAGCAAAGTTCCTTGATTTAGCGGTTAATGATAAGAAAATTACTTTAAGTAATATTTTAAATGGCTTACACGATAATCTAGTTGTTCCTAATTTAAAGAATATTGGAATTAAGACCCCATTTGGATTAATGCAATCGCCTTCTGGTATAACTTTATCATCTAATGCAATATTAATTTTCCAGTCACCAACAGGACTTTTTGAAAAACGGGTTAGGATAGCCGATTTGTAAACTAAAATAGGGAAGCGCAATAATCCGATTCCCTATTTTTGTGCATAAAAAAACCTCCGCTATAGAGCTGAGGCAGGACGGTAATAACCGTGTTGAAACTTAGTATCTCAAAGATACATTGTTTGATTTTAAATCTGGTTGTTAGATCAATAATGATTAGATCGTTGGTAGCTAACCAACAACTATAGTATAACATTTATTTTCAAAAATACAAGGAGGAAAATATGGGATGGAGATCAGTAATTATCACGCAACATGCGAAATTAACGTATTCAATGCAAATGATGATTGTCCAAACTCGTGATGGCATTAATCAAATTCCAATTGAGGATATTAATCTGTTGCTTGTTTCAACTACACAGGCAGTGATTACCAGCGCACTTATTAGTAAATTAGCGCAAAATCAAACCAAAGTTATATTTGTTGATGAAAAGGATAATCCTGTCGTTGAAACGGCTGTTTATTATCCGGGAGCCAGAAATATGGCGAAGCTAAAAAAGCAGTTTAATTGGGATGAACATTTAAAAGAAGTGTTGTGGACAAGGATAGTTAGTCAAAAGATCAAAAATCAGATTGCAGTTTTAGCTAATTATCATTTGAATAAAGATGAAGTTCAAAGTGAACTGGATCAACTGGAAATTAATGATGAAAGCAATCGAGAAGCAATTGCGGCTCGTAAATATTTTATGATTTTATTCGATAAAAACTTTGTTAGACGTGATACCAGTGCCATTAATGCGGCACTAGATTATGGTTATGCTATTTTGCTTTCAAGTTTTAATAGAGAAATTGCAATGAATGGCTATTTGACCTATTTTGGTATTCACCATTGCTCACAGGAAAACCAGTTTAATTTGGCTTCGGATTTAATGGAACCATTTCGACCGTTTGTTGACTATTGGGTTAAAGCTCATGCAAAAATTAAAGAGCTGACACCAGATATTAAGTATGGTTTAGTTGAACTTTTAAGCTTGGAAATAAAGTTTAACGGTAAAAAGATGCTTTTAACCAATGCCATTACAGTTTACGTACGAGAATGTTTAAAGTTTCTTAGTGGAGAAAGTAAAAAATTACCAGAAATGGAGATGAGTTTGACAAATGAGGTACCGAATAATGCGCTTAATGATAATGTTTGATTTGCCCACGGAAACAGCCCAAGAACGAAAAGAATATCGTCAATTTCATAAAAAGTTGATTAATGAAGGCTTCTTAATGGTGCAATTTTCTGTATATGTACGAGTCTGTGTTACCAGACAAACAGCTAAGTTTTTGGAAAATCGTATCAAAAAATTCTTGCCTCGTGGAGGCCTAGTTCAGTCATTAATGGTTACGGAAAAGCAATATAATGACATGCATTTTTTACTTGGCAAGCCAATTGATGATGTGCGTAATACTTCAGATAGGACGATTATCTTATGATTTTAACTTATGCAACTCATAAAAAATGGGTGTTCAAGGATCCTGGTATAAAAATCATTGGCTTGCAAAGCCCAATTGCTTACTGTGATATAATTCAAGGATTTCAAGGAAATAATAAAATGTTGCTTTGTTCAGAGGATAATTACAGTCCTCTTGATATCGGCAAGACGTTTGATTTCATTGGCGATCCATTACTTAGTGGCGATATCACTAAAAAGTATATGCCGCACATTGTGAACAATTATCTGAAAAGCTTGGATGAAGAAAATCGTGATAAGCTAATTAGATCGCTTTATAGTTTAGAGTCAATCTTACAGGATTCACTTTTACTTGAGGATTTACCATTAGCGATTAATTTTGATGAAGATTTAAAGAAACTCCTTAAATATACAGAAATTCATTTAGATAAAGCTTTATTAATTCATCCATATGGTATAATAGAAACAGTTTTAAAAATTTACCAAACATGTGATTTAAAAACTATTCCTGTTATTTGTAATGTAGCTCATTACTTGGAAAAAGAGGAATGGCAAGAGTTAGCTAGTCTTGTCACAGAAATGAATTTAATTTTGGTTGTAATTGAATTCACGACAAAAGAAAATTTAGCAACACCTAAAGACATACCTTTTTATTTTATTGATAAGGATCTAATCGATTGGTATTAACAACAATATTAAAATTATATTATAAAATATCGGTTTTAGATGATTGTTAGATCAATGATGATTAGAACAATTTGTTGTGATGATAATAAGAGTGAACTGTTTTAGATGATTGTTAGATCAATGATGATTAGAACAATCGTTCGAATATTACTGATAACATGGTAGTTTTAGATGATTGTTAGATCAATGATGATTAGAACGAACAGTTAAAACATGACTACGACCAATATGTTTTAGATGATTGTTAGATCAATGATGATTAGAACTTCATGTTCACGTAAAATATTATGCATATAGTTTTAGATGATTGTTAGATCAATGATGATTAGAACCGACTATCTATTACTTCTTCACCTTTAAATGTTTTAGATGATTGTTAGATCAATGATGATTAGAACGACGCGAGGAATTATCAATTCTCGCAGGATGTTTTAGATGATTGTTAGATCAATGATGATTAGAACACCCAAGAGATACTAAAGGGCGCAGGTATTGTTTTAGATGATTGTTAGATCAATGATGATTAGAACTTACGACTCAATCAGAAAAGACGGAATTCAGTTTTAGATGATTGTTAGATCAATGATGATTAGAACTTAATGAGGTGATTTTATGAACACAGACGAGTTTTAGATGATTGTTAGATCAATGATGATTAGAACGCTGAATACGAAACGGCAATGCGTGCCAGAGTTTTAGATGATTGTTAGATCAATGATGATTAGAACATCAGACAGCAGGCATTCCTTCCGTCTTTCGTTTTAGATGATTGTTAGATCAATGATGATTAGAACAAGCCGTATAGTCAGATAACTCTGGTACCCGTTTTAGATGATTGTTAGATCAATGATGATTAGAACCGATTAATCTAATGGCACTGATAACGATTGGTTTTAGATGATTGTTAGATCAATGATGATTAGAACAAAACATTGAAGGATATGTGCCAATGTACTGTTTTAGATGATTGTTAGATCAATGATGATTAGAACGTAATTCAATATGCCCTTGCTTTAAAATAGGTTTTAGATGATTGTTAGATCAATGATGATTAGAACATAATAAAGCCGACAAGAAAGGCGAACTCAGTTTTAGATGATTGTTAGATCAATGATGATTAGAACTCGTGAAGATACTAGATGCATGTTGTGGCTGTTTTAGATGATTGTTAGATCAATGATGATTAGAACATGGCCTGTGTTAGTCTACGAAGATCACGTGTTTTAGATGATTGTTAGATCAATGATGATTAGAACAAAGATTTGTTGCATGATGCAATTCAAGAAGTTTTAGATGATTGTTAGATCAATGATGATTAGAACTTTTAGGCAAGTTGTCAAGTCTTGCACATGGTTTTAGATGATTGTTAGATCAATGATGATTAGAACTAAAAATGAAAGAATTAGAGATATTAGATAGTTTTAGATGATTGTTAGATCAATGATGATTAGAACTAAGCATGCCAAATTTGAATGCATGCAAGCGTTTTAGATGATTGTTAGATCAATGATGATTAGAACATGCAGCAGAGCATATTGTCACCTTCATGCGTTTTAGATGATTGTTAGATCAATGATGATTAGAACTCCATGGTGTCGTAAACGTCGCGTATTTGAGTTTTAGATGATTGTTAGATCAATGATGATTAGAACATTTAAATACCTATGATAACAAGCTTATGGGTTTTAGATGATTGTTAGATCAATGATGATTAGAACGTGGCCGACTTGATAGTTTGAAGGCTTACGGTTTTAGATGATTGTTAGATCAATGATGATTAGAACTTGTCCTTTTTAAGCTGTTCAGCATCTGCTGTTTTAGATGATTGTTAGATCAATGATGATTAGAACATATCTGTTTGTTTATTATAGTTGGAGTTGGTTTTAGATGATTGTTAGATCAATGATGATTAGAACTTATCACCTGCATGAATCAGATGTGGTGGAGTTTTAGATGATTGTTAGATCAATGATGATTAGAACCGCGATTGAAATTGAACCGTAGGGGGTTTCGTTTTAGATGATTGTTAGATCAATGATGATTAGAACGTATTTTCAGCGTCTTCAGGTGACATATGGGTTTTAGATGATTGTTAGATCAATGATGATTAGAACAGGGGTTTAGAATATATTCTACCTTTGACTGTTTTAGATGATTGCTAGATCAATGATGATTAAAACTAGCAAGTCCGCAAGGCGTTATAATGTTGTGAAAATGAGCAACTTGTTTAAAGTAAATAAAAGATTAATGCTGATTATGCAGTTACCACTAATAGTGATGAACATACCATTACCTTAAGAGAAGTTAAGACTAACAAGAAAGTTATTAAAACGATCAGAAAATTAAAGCACTAAAGAACGCCTCTTTATTAAGTCCTGCTGATAATAAAAAGATAAGTAGTAACAGATAATAAATCTGCTAATTAATCACACATGATAATAGCGACAAAATAGACAGGTATATTTTATTTCCTTATATGTGACTTCCACTATGCAGATATAAACTAAACTCCCATTAAAAAGGTAAGCTTATTCATATGAAAAACATACTAAAAAGTAGAAACAACAGACTATATCTTCTATCAGTAATTACTGATAACTTTGGCAGTGCGTTAATGGCCTTTGTGTTACCATTGATGGTACTTGATATCACTAAAAATGGAATTCATTTGTCAATAATTTCTATAATTCAAACACTGCCTTTTTTGGTTCTTGGTCTTCCTGCAGGCGCACTCACAGATAAATTCGATGTCAAAAAAATTCTAATTTTCAGTGATTTAATCCGACTTATCAGTTATCTAGTTTTTGCTACCGCGATTGCATTGCATTTAACAATAGATTGCACGATTTTTATTATCTATGCAGTTTCACTCGTTGTCAGCGTCACCAATACACTTAATACAGTGTCAGAAATTACCTTTGTTTCTTTTTTGGTTGAAAAGAAAGATTTCTCTGAACTAAACAGTCTGGTTTATGGCATACAATATGCAGCTAATTTCGCACTGCCTATCGTAGGCGGCGTCTTATATCAATTTGTTTCGCACAGTATTTTAATTCTTATTTGTGCCGTTTTCTATTTAATTAGTCTTTTACTGGAAAAAATGATAAATCTGCGCTCCCAGAACACTTCCTTTACTGGACTAGCAGACCTGAAGCCAGCACTTAAAACAGTAAAAATGGATATAAAAGAGGGCTTGAATTATACTCTTAGTCTTCACTCTGTTTTATATCCATTAATACTGGCCGCACTGGTTAATATTGCTTCAGCAAATTTTGATAACGATAGTCTCATAATATTACGCACGCAAATAGGCCTTTCCTCTGGAAATATCGGAATTGTTTCCGCAATTGCAGCTATTAGTGCCTTAATCGGTACTTTGATTGTTAATTGGTTAAATAAACGAGTTGGTTTTAATTTGTTGTTTACACTGTTAATTTTTACAGGCGCTCTTTTTCGTGCTGTTTTTGCCTTGTCTAAGAACGTATTGGTATTAGTTTTAGCTATTGCAGTTATTGCAATTATTGAATCCATCATCAATATTAGTATAATCACGAATAGGCAACAGCAAGTTGAGCAAAAATATCTTGGTCGAGTTACAAGTATCTATAAAACAGTATTAATCGGAGTAAATTCTTTAGGCTATCTTTTAGGAGGGCTTATTGCTAAGAAAATAGGCTCAAGATATGGCGTAGGGATTTCTGCAGTCGCACTCTTGACAGTCACAGCGCTTAGCGCTTATCTGCTTGCGCCTAAAAAGAAACGTAATGAGTAAAACTTAATAAGAAACTGTAAAGCAGTTCTTTTGAGCTAATCATATCCATAAAGAGAATTTAACCTTTCACAGTTGGTATAGGTCACTAGGATAAATATTAATCATGAGCAGTTTTTGACCATGATTCATCTCCAGACATAGCCCGTATTATAGCTTTATACGGTACTATTGCCAGAGACCATCTATAGACATCAAACATGATAATGATTCTGAGCAAATAAGAGAATTTTAGTGGGAAGTCAAGCCTGGCTTGTCGCCATTGTTTTATAATTAACAAAAAATTTGTCAAGACTTCAATTAAAAGCAAACCGCCAATAACTGCTAAACTAGCCCAGACGTTAGTTTTCATATAAATTAGTAATATTATTAGTGAAATTCCTGCGGCTGGCGTAACTAAAAGGGAAATTGCGGGAATAGTCAAAAACGCTATTACAAAGACTTTAAACATTGATGGAATGGCAGATGATTTAATTATCTGCTTGCCATATTTGTTCAAGCATTGAAATCCGCCCTGGCACCAACGTGTGCGCTGGCGAACTAACTTCTTATATCCAGTAACGCCTTCTTGTGCAATACTTACTTTATTTATAAAAGTACCACGATAGCCTTTAAATAGACCTTTTATTGAAAATTCGCAATCTTCGAGTAGTGATGATGACCAACCAACGTCATTAGTCATTTTTAAAGTCATAAATTGGCCATTACCTGAAGCTAAAGATGAGCCCCAGCTAGTTCTTGCCATTTGTAAAAGAGAATTATAAACAGTGAATTCAAAATTTTGCATCACCGCAATATTTTGTTGCAAATTGTAAATATTCACACGTGTTTGCACTAAATCATAGTGGGAATGATTAAAGGCATATACAACTTCCTTTAAGTACTTTTTTCCTGGAATACTGTCAGCATCGATTACACCAATAATTGTTTTGTCTTCGGGGTAGTTCATCTTAGCAATGCGCTTGACTGTATATTCTAGTGCTGGCCCCTTTCCTTGCTGTGCATTAGGTTTAGTGCGATGTACAACTATGACATCAGGATGGTAGGCATACTTTTGCAGTAGAGTAGTGGTCCCATCGCTTGAATCATCATCAATAAATACTAGCTTAAGTTTGATAAAATCGTCACATTGTTTTTGTACATCCAATAATTTTGGTATATTTTTGCTTAGAGTTTGAAATTCATTCATCGCAGGGATTAACAAAAACATAGTATCAAAATCGCGGCAGCGCTCGCCATACCTATCCTGTCGAACACGACTGCTAAATGTCAGACACAGCGTCCAGATTAAATCAAGAATGTATGAACAACCACCTATAATTAGTATGATGGCTATCAATAATTTCATTTTATTATCCTCCAGTTATTTTTTGATACTATCAATAACTATAAGTTTATAATAACATGAATTGGTCTATACTTAAAATATTATTTTTATATGTTTGTTAAAAATAATATATTTATAAAGCAATACGTATACCTTTATTATAAAAGCCCATGGTTAAAGCTTTTAGCTTAATTAAAATAAAAATTTAGTTATTATTTTTTTGTCTAATTACTTTCACTAATCCACTTATTAATAATAATATAATAAGTGGATTAGACAATGGTATTGTTATTTAAAAATATATTTTTTCTTTACATTGTTATTTTATTTTAATTATAAGCATAGTGAAATGAATCGCTAAAATTTTCAAAACATGATTTTTAAAAATTTATGTAATTTAAATCTTTATTGTTGCATGTAAAAAACAAGCAACCATTTGCTTGTTTTCTTTGCGTTGATATTTCATTCTGGAAGATATTGTTATTCTCCTTTAAAAGTGTTTTCCTCCACTTGACGAATAAAGTCGGCTAAATGTTTGTAATAAACAGCAGGATTATCAACCATATGGTGATGACCGCCATCAGGAGTTGTTACTAGGCGAGAATTAGGAATCTCTTTTTGCATAATTTTGGCGGTGGCAATCGGCATTGTTTCATTTTCACCAAAGGTTAGCAGTGTCGGCACCTTAATATTTTTAAGTTGATCCCTAAAATGCCAGTCTTTTAGTTTTCCGGTAATTACAAATTCATTGTCACCTTGAAATGCCTGGTAAACGGCAGTACCGCCAATATCTTTTAGATGGTATAGCTTAGACGGTTGTTTACGATCAACGAAGTTAATGTTTAGAATATTAACGTCTTCTTGATAGCGTTCATTGTCGTAATCATTATTCTTTTCGCATTCATGCATAAAGTCAATTTCGGTTTGGGGCAAAACCTCTTGGCGCCGGCGATTAACGGCTTTAACGTAGTCATCAATATCATCAACCATTGAAGAAATAATTGCGCCTTTTAAATGTTGACCGTATTTGACGGCATATTCTTGGACTAGAAGGCCACCCCAGCTTTGACCGATGAGGTAAAAATTGTCTAAACCTAGCTTTTGCCGTACCTCATCAACTTCATCTAGGAAATATTCATAGGTCAAATATTTTTTAGCAATAGCAGGGTCAGAATAATCAGGTTGATCAGAATAAAGAGAACCCAATTGATCATACATAGTTACTTGTACGTCCAACCCCTGTTTTTTCAGTTGTTCAGCAGTGTCCTCCCAGTATTCATGATTGCCTCCGGGGCCACCGTGTAAAGCCAATAAATGGATATTTCCGTGGCCTTGAGTGTTCGTCCACAAATGATATCCATTATCTAATGTAATAATTTTTGTGCCAGTTTTCATATTTCTCTCCTTTATACTTAGCTATCACTATCTATTTTAGCTCATTATGATAGAAAGAAAAATAAATCTCAGATAAAGGATAATTTAAAAAGATGCCTAAAAATAAGCGCTTCCGTGATACAATTGGTTTACTATTGTAAATAATGATAAAGGAGAATGAAAAATGGCTGAACCCAAATGGTTAAAAGATATGAACTCTGATGAATATTTAAAAGAAGACTTTGATGCTACAGGCAAAAGACGTTATACAGTAGAGGGGCTTAAAAAAGAGGATCCAGATTGGCTTGATAAAGCAGCAGAAAAGACCCATGCTGCCACAGGAGACGATTATGTTAAGCTTGACAGTGGATTATTAACAGTCAATCAAATTAACTGGATGTTGCGTAACACAATTGGCGAACTAACTTTTGTAGATGATAATAACCAATTCTTATGGTATAACCGTCCGGTTGATCCTAACGCCAAGATGAAGGCTAAGAGAGTTCCCGCACAAGTAGGAAATACCATGGGAGAAGTTCATCCTGATGTTCGCGATGTCATTCCCGAAGCTAAAAAAGTTGTTCATGCTTTGCGAACCAAAGAAGGCGGACACGACGCTGTTTATATGCCTGTACCAACGGGAAACCTTAAGCAACTTGTTTTACATTATTACAAGCGTGTTGAAGATGATGAAGGTAACTATGCCGGTATTTATGAATGGGTACAGGACCTATATCCACTAGTAAAATATTTCTGTGAAACAACCGGACAAAAGTTGGTGATCGATCCGGATGCTACGACAGGAGCTACGTACAGGCGTAATTCTGATCCTGATGCTCAAACTGGAGCTTCAACTAAAGCCGAAGCGGCCGCTGCAGAAGAAGAGGTCAAGAAGGAAACTAAGCCGGACACGGCCACAGGCGCATCCCAAAACTAAGTTTAAATTAAATATTTATAAGTAGTAGTTAGACAGGTTCTAACTACTTTTTTGTTATACTAATAATATGTAGGCTTATAAACACAGTTAAGGTAAGCTGGTAGGGAGGAAGCGAACAATTTTAGCTATATTTGATAATATTTAATTTAGTTAATATGTGATTTTGCTATTGCTATTAACTTATGAAAACTAGAATAAATTATTTTTGATAGAGGTAATTATGTTATGACTTTTTACACACTTAAATATATTGAGCAAAATCAAAATACTAGTAAAACCATTCTCTACATCCTGATTGCAGTTGCGGCTTTAACAATGATCGCGTTCACTGTTTTGTATCTCAGGCACAGATTCGATACCCGCTACCGTGATTTGGGGATCATTGCACTCTTATTTTTACTTTTATTTATGGGCACCCAATACGAAAAATACGTGCAAACGAACGTAGTAAAATCTCAGTCTGAGCAAATTGCACCATTTATAAAATCAGTTGCTAAAGATCACAATGTACCGGTTTCAGATGTGATGGTCAGTTCTACTACACTGCAAAACGGTTTAATCGTCAGGGTTGACTCAAAAGATATTGACTATCAGCTGGAATTAAATGATGACAACAATTCATATTCTTTAAAGCAGGCTCATGTGATTAACCACACGGTCGACATAAAGAATTAGGAGGGAAATAATAATGAATTATACGCAGCTTTTTATTAAATTCGTTTTAGGTGTATTAACTTTAATTTTTCAAATAAATGTGTTTGGCAAAAGCAACATCGCTCCCACGACCGCTTTGGATCAACTGCAAAACTATGTTTTAGGTGGTATTATCGGCGGCGTTATTTACAATGCCAACATTTCCGTCTTGCAATTTCTGCTCGTTTTGATCGTTTGGACTCTGGTGGTCTTTATCTTGAAATTTGCGCGGGAGCACAGCAACTTTATTCGCGGCCTGATTGATGGCAAACCAATTCAAATAGTTAAAAACGGTCAGGTTTTACCACGTAATTGCTTGTCTGCTGGGCTGTCAGCTAATGAATTAATGTTCAAATTACGCAGTCAGGGTATTTATTCTGTTGATCAGGTGAAAAACTGCATCTTTGAAAAGAACGGTCAACTAACGGTTATTAAAAAAGATGAGAAAAATGTCCGTTTTCCTTTAATTAATGATGGTCAAATTAACCAAGATGTGCTTGAATCTATTAATAAGGATGAAAATTGGTTAAAAGAGCAGCTCAAACAAGCCGGCTATAATGACCCTAGTGATGTTTTCTTAGGAGAATTTGAGAATGGCCAGGTTTCGTTTACTGGCTACAATCAAAAATAGGAAAGAGAATTAAATGGAAAATTTGAATAAGGCAAAGCAGTTAGTCCAAGAGGCGGAGGCTGTGGTTGTAGTTGCTGGTAATGGTTTGGCAAAAGTTGAGGGACTTGATCTTTTAGGTCAAGCAGATTTTGAACGTGATTTTCCCAGCATTGTCCAAAAATACGATGTTCATTCAGTCGGATATGCACTGGATCAACATATTCCTTCATGGTCTGAAAAATGGCAACTGTGGTCAAGCCTTATTCAAAAATACTCCTTTGATTACCGCCCAAGTAGTACATTAAAAAATCTGTTGCAACTAATTAGTCATAGACAGTATTTTGTTGCTACCTCAGCATTTGGCCACTTTTTCGAAACTGCCGGTTTTAACGAAAACCGCATTTTTAACGCATTTGGCGATTGGACTAAAGCACAATGTGCGAGTGGGATTAATCATGGTCTTTCAAACATTCAGACTGCCGCTGAAAAAATTATTGCGGCCAAGCCAGGTACTGATCTAGCAAAATTAGTACCAAAATGTGAGGTATGTGGTCAGCCATTGGAAATTCATCTGCCGCTTAATGACCATTTTTATCCCGACACTGTTGCCAATTCCCGTTTTCGCTGGTTTTTAACAGGTAATGAAGAGAAAAAGACTGTCTTTTTGGAATTGGGAGTTGATGAAACCAGTCCGCAACTGCGCGAACCAATTGAACATTTGGTTGCAGAATACCCGCAATGGTCTTATGTCGCTGCAGATTATCCGCAGGAGACGTTGTTACCGGAAATTCAGGAGCGCAGTGCCGGTACAAATGCAGATACAGTTAGTTTAATTAATAATCTTGTAACGGAGTAACTGATTCTCAATGAGTATTTATGTAAAAAATGGCGTGCTCCATGTTTCTGGCGTTCAGAATAAAATCCGGGGCAAAGGGCAGGAATGGCCCGACTTTATTTCCGACTATACTATGCTGGATATCGAAACCACAGGTTTAAATCCCTACCGTGATCATGTAACCGAAATGGGTGCAGTTAAAGTCCGCAATAACAAAGTAGTGGCTGAGTTTAGCCAATTGGTTGTTTATCCGCGATCGAACCGGGTACCCAGTTTTATTACCAAGCTAAATGGCATTACTGAAGAGCTGCTTCTTAAAGAGGGAATACCGGTAAAAGAGGCAATGACAGCTTTTCGCTCATTTATTGGCGCGGATATTATCATTGGCTATAACGTCAATTTTGACTTAAATTTCTTGTATGATTTGGCCAAAAAGTTTCATTTACCAGAATTAAATAACGACTATGTCGATGTGTTGCGTTTGGCTCGTGTTTACTATCCCATGCAACATAATCGCTTGCTTGACTGCATTCAGCGCGCTGGTATTGCCCAAGTTGAGCAGCACGACGGCTTAGCTGACTCCCTTGATACTAAAAAAGTTTATGATGATTTTCACCAGCATTTTACACCTGAACTTTTGCAAGAAGCACGAGGCAAGCTCAAAAATATGGATTTACTGCATGCGGAACTCGAAGCCTGGGAATTAGGCTTTCGCAATCCGGTTAATAATAAAAAGATTGCCTTTGCTCCTGAAGTAGAGGTGAATAGCGCAGAAGCCACGCAAATGGTAAATAATATGAACGGTCTAGCCCAGACTGGTGTTAAGCCAGATACAGACTATTTAATTATGAGTGATGACGGCTTTTTTAGTAAAACTAATCCGGAAACTCTCAAGGCCAAGGAATATAACCGTGCTGGCAGCAAGATTAAGCGGCTGTCTGAAAGTTATTTTTTAAATATGCTTGATGAATGGGCCAGAAGTTAGAATTTAAGCAAGGAAATGGTTCAACCATGCTTTTTTATTGTTCCCTGTTGCAAACAACAGTTCGATTAGCTATACTTAATTATTATTAACTAAGGAGCAATGTGAATGGCACGCAGGAGGAGCAGACGAAATACTAAGACAACTAACGCGGATTTTTGGGCAATTGTCATTATTATCTTGTTTTTATTCTGGTTTGTTGCAACTAGAGGTGGATCAGATCCGAGTGGCCAGCAAACTAGGGATAGAATAACTCGCAATGACCAGCAAAAGGATAACAAAATAGAAAAGGCCAGGCCCGCTGCAAAAGTGTATGGTGGTCTATCCAGCCAGGACTATCAAAAATTGGCTGATTTAGATTTTAAAAGCGGCAGTTCTTCTTATATTACAGTTAATAATGACCATTCAACTTTAATTAAAAATGCCTGGCGTGTTAACCGGGTAATATATTCTGACTTGGACAGCTTAAACCGTACTTCCCACTCCAATACGGCTTTTTTGCAAAAGCGTAATGTAGCCAATGACAGCTTAAGAGAGCGGCAATTTATCGAGCCAACGGGCTGGCATTATAACAGGCGCAATGGTACCCAAATTTATAATCGCGGCCACCTCATAGCTTATTCTGTTTCGGCAGGTATTGATCTTGATGGCAATTTTAACCCGCGTAATCTTTCTGGTGACCAAAATAACCCTAAAAATCTGTTCACTCAGTCTGCTTTTTCAAATCAGAGGATTCAGACGATGTTTGAAAGCCGTATTCGTGTGGCGCTAAGGCAGAATAAAAAAGTAATTTACCAGGCCACGCCCATCTTTCGCGGCAATGAATTAATGGCACGGGGTATTAATTTACAGGCTGTGTCAACTGATGGCACACTGGATTTTAATGTTTATTTATTTAACGTCCAGCCAGGTTATTCCTTTAACTATAATAATGGTCGGGCTAAAGTTAATCATGAAATTTATGTGAAAGAAAACTATTAATTTAGTTTTCAAGGCAAAATTTATCCTTAAAAATAGCCAAATGTTCGGATAAACTAATAATTAATATATAAAGAGATTAACTAAAGCGGCAGCAAGTTTTACTGCCGCTTATTCTGTTTGCAGCAAAGTAATTAAAAGAGAACAATAAAAGCTATTTGTTGATAATAATTAGTAATTTGTGCAATAATTACGAATATTTAGCTCTTATGCGGTGGTGTGATAAGAAAATTACGAATTTTAATCAAGCAAATTAGGTTGTGTTCTCAAGCTTTTTATCTTAAAATTAGGAGAGTAGTAAAAGAAGAAATAAAGATGATAGTGGTGCGAGTTAATGGATAACAATAAATTTGTTGAAGTGAAAAACCTGCGGAAAGTTTATGACAACGGTCATGAAGCGATTAAAAATGTTAGTTTTTCTGTTAAAAAGGGCGATTTGGTGTGTCTTTTAGGACCTTCTGGGTGTGGCAAAACAACCATTTTGAATATCTTGGCCGGTTTACTGAATCCCACGGAGGGAGATATTTTATTTAACGGTAAGTCGGTCGTCAAAGTAGCACCCAAGGACCGCCATATTGGCTACGTTTTTCAAAACTATGCATTATATCCACATATGACTGTTTTGCAAAACGTCATGTTTCCGCTAATTGTAGGGGCTAATAAAAAGCCAAAGGCGGAAGCCAAAAAGATTGCTACCAAATATATGGAGTTAACCCAAATTACTGAATTAGCTGATCAAAAACCGGGTAATTTATCTGGTGGACAGCAACAACGTGTAGCAATTGCACGTGCATTGGTGCAAGAACCCCATATTTTATTAATGGACGAGCCATTGAGCAATTTGGATGCCAGATTGCGCCTTAAAATTCGCGAAGAAATTCGTTCATTAGTTAAGTCTGTTGGTATTACTACCTTATTTGTTACCCATGATCAAGAAGAAGCATTATCAATCGGAGATAAAATCATTCTCTTTAATGACGGTGTTATTCAACAAGATGATTTAGGGCAAAACTTTTACCTGGAGCCTAATAATTATTTTGTAGCCAATTTTGTTGGCAATCCTGTAATTGATAACTTTAAAATAACTAAAACTGCAAATGAATTAAAGTCAAGCCAATTTACGATTAATCTTGCTGATCTGGAACAGTCCCGCTTTAAACGCGAAATTCCAGACGGTGAGTATATCTTGTCTGTGCGACCCGAAAATATTGTGCCCGACCCTGATGGTCTGTTTGAGACCAAGGTCGACGATATTGAATTAATTGGACGTGAACGTATTTTGAAATTTACATTTGATAATCAGCAAGTCCGTTCACTAATTAATCTGGAGACTCCAATTAAGAGGGGCGATCAAATTAAACTCAAAATGCGATTTAATAGGATATTTCTATTTACGCCTGAAGGAGAGCGAGTTTACTAATGAAGACTAATCAAAAGAAGGCTTGGCTTTTTTTAGCACCAACTATTATCTTTGTCACGTTATTTAGTATCTATCCCATTTTGCGCGCTTTTGGGATGAGCTTTCAGAGTGGTTCGCTAATTGACCTGCGCTGGAATGGCTTTAGCAACTATCAATATATTTTTAAAGACCCGGAGTTCTGGTTAGCGATTAAGAATACTGTACTGTATGCCATTATTTCTGTACCAGTTGGTCTAGCTATTTCGATCATGCTGGCGTGGATTATTTTTGACAAAGTAAAACATAAATCATTCTTTGAAACTACGTTTTTTATGCCTTATGTCACCTCGACAATTGCCATTGGGATAGTTTTTCGCTATATCTTTAACGGTGATTACGGTATGTTAAATTTCGTGCTCAGATGCCTGCATTTACCAGCTCCCGACTGGATTGATGATCCGGCAATGTCGTTAACGACCATCATTATCTTTGGTATTTGGTCATCTTTAGCATTTAACATCGTCATATTAATGGGAGCGTTGCGTAATATTGATCCCAATTTTTACACTATAGCGGATATGTTTGGTGCCAGTGGTCGTGACAAGTTTTGGCGGATTACCATGCCCGAACTTGTTCCTACTATAGCTTTTCTATTGACAATGAATGTTATTGGAGCATTTAAGATTTATACTTCTGTCTATGCCCTCTTTAACGGTCAGGCTGGAGTAGGTAATTCGGGAACGACTGCAGTGTTCTATATTTACAATAAGTTCCAAATTGTCGGTACTCCCGGTGTTGCTATGGCGGCAACAGTCATCTTATTTCTGATAATTCTGTTTGCGACATTCCTGCAACGCAAGATGATGAAGAAGATAGGAGAATATTAAATGAAACGAATTCGCATTGGGGTTTTATTCAGTTACATTATTTTATTTATCTTTGCCATCATTACCGTTTTTCCTTTTATTTATATGATTTTGGGTGGCTTAATGAGTTTTCAGGAAACCACTTCGATTCCGCCAACTTTAATTCCACACCATTTTGAATGGTCCAACTACGCCAAAGTTTTTGCTCGTGCCCCATTTGGACGCTACTTTGTCAACACGGTTCTAACAGCCAGCGTGACCACGATTGTTAGTTTGTTTAACTCTTTACTTGGAGCTTTTGCCATGGTCAATCTGCGCTTTAAAGGTAAAGGTTTAATTCAACTGGTGCTATTGTCTTTATTGATGGTACCAGGTGAAGCCATTATTTTTACTAACTACAACACAATTGCTCATATGGGTTTACTCAACACTTATGTAGGATTGGTTTTGCCATTCTTGACTTCCATTTTCTACATGTATTACTTGCAGAGCTACTTTGGTTCAATTTCGGATACGATTTATAAAGCGGCCATGATTGACGGTGCCAGCGATTGGGATTACATTTGGAAAATTTTAGTACCGATGTCAAAGGGTGGTTTGTTTACTGTCGGCCTGCTCAGTTTTATTTCAGGCTGGAATTCATTTCTTTGGCCATTACTGGTTACCAATGAAGATACGATGCGTCTTCTTAATAATGGTTTGTCGGCCTTTGCTTCTGACGCCGGTAGTGAAACGCAATTGCAACTAGCTGCTGCAACTTTAACTGTTTTACCAATTTTAATTTTGTACTTAATCTTTAGAAAGCAGATCATCAAGGGGGTAGTGCGTAATGACCTTAAAGGCTAAAACCACCATCACTTTTTACAACGGCTTAAATACTATTGGCGGGCCAATGATTGAAGTAGCTTATAACAAGTCTCATGTTTTGTTTGACTTGGGTGAGGTCTACAGACCGGAATTGAATCTGCCTAATGAAAAATACCAGACTTTAGTTAATAACCAATTGATTGGGGATGTACCTAACTTTTATGATCCAGAATTAACTGGTAAGCCACTTGATCATGAACGGTGGGAACACGCTGCTGCTTACATATCGCACCTTCATCTGGATCACAGCAAGGCCATGAATTTTTTGGCACCCGAAATACCTTTATATGCGGGACCACTAACCGCTAAGATGCTGCCGGCTTTAAACGAAAACGGGGACTTTCTGCTCCCAGCTGCTGGTCATGAGCCGAGCTATACTCGCCCAATTATTGCGGCTGAGTATCAAAAGCCAATAGCAGTAGGCGATATTACGATGACTGTTTGGCCTAGCGACCATGATGCCTATGGTGCCACTGGCCTTATTGTTAAGACACCCGATTTAGCAATTGCTTATACCGGTGACATCCGCTTGCACGGTTATCATCCTGATTGGGTCAAAGAATTTTTGACAGCTGCAAAGAACTGCGACGTTTTGATTACTGAGGCAACCGGCTTTTCCTGGCCGGAAGAAAAGCATGACGGAAATAGCGCAGAATTTACCGGCCCTAAAAATGAAGATGAGTTAACCGCAAAATTTGTTCAGTTACAAAAAGATAATCCTAACCGGCAAATTACTTTCAATACTTATCCGACCAATGTAGAGCGATTATTACGCATTATCTCTGATTCACCGCGTAAAGTTGTTTTACATGCCGCAAGAGCTCATTTGCTCAAGGAAAGCATTAATCAGGATTTGCCGTATTACTACTTGCCAGGGGAGCAAAAATTCGCTGATCTGAAACCAGAATTGGCTGTTCAGTATGAAGATCTGCTAAATGATGATCACGAATTCCTCTGGCAGGCAGTTGCTGATTTTGAACATTTGCAAAAAGGAGGCTTATATATTCATTCAAATGCTGAGCCGTTAGGAGATTTTGATCCAGCCTATCAGCCATTTTTGCAAAAGTTGGAGAAGCAAAATATTGCAGTTCAAATGTTGCGTTGTTCTGGTCACGCTGACGAAAAAGAACTAAGACAAATTATTGATTGGGTTCAACCACCAACACTAATTCCCGTGCACACATTGCATCCGGAGCTGGTAGAGAACCCTTATGGTAACAGGATTTTACCAAAGCGCAATCAAACAGTTACGCTTTGATTAATCATAAAAATGTTGTTTAGTTTTTATATTTGGGAGGTTTTAACCAAATGAAGTTTAGTAAAAAGTTGGCCGCTGCATTTGCTATTGGCTTAACTCTGGTTGGTACTGCAGCTTGTTCAAATGGCGGAAGCAATTCTAATTCTTCCTCATCTTCAAGTTCAGAAAAAATTGCTAAAGTCAAGAAGACAACCAATATTGTCTTTTGGCATGGTATGACAGGTGTGCAACAAGCTACATTAAAGAAGTTGACACAAGACTTTGAAAGCAAAAATCCTAAGATCAAGGTTAAATTGGAAAATCAAGGTGCTTATAACGACTTGCAAGCTAAAATTAATTCAACTTTGCAGTCACCTAATAACTTGCCCACCATTACTCAGGCCTATCCTGACTGGCTCTTTAATGCTGCCAACAAAAACATGCTGGTTGATTTAAAGCCATACATTAATAGTAAAGAAGTTGGTTGGGGCAGTAGTGAAGCTTCTAATATCAAGAGTGCACTTCTTGATGGTGCTAAGATTAATGGTAAACAATATGGTATTCCTTTCAACAAGTCAATTGAAGTTTTGACCTATAACGCTGATTTGCTTAAGAAATATGGTATTAAAAAAGCCCCAGCTACTATGGATGAGCTGAAGAAAGATTCACAAATCATCTACAAAAAGAGTAATCATAAAGTCGTTGGTGCTGGTTTTGACTCATTATCAAACTACTACACTTTAGGTATGAAGAATGAAGGCGTTGACTTCTCAAGTAAAATTGACTTTGCTGGCGATACTTCAAAGAAAGTTATTAATTTTTATGCAGATGGCATCAAAGATGGCTACTTCAGAGTTGCTGGTTCAGAGCACTATTTATCCGGACCATTTGCTAACCAAAAGGTAGCAATGTACATTGGTACTTCTGCTGGTGAAGGCTTTGTTAAACAAGGAGTAGGCAATAAGTTTACTTATGATGTTGCTCCTCGTCCTGGTAAATACACCATGTCACAAGGTACTGATATTTACATGTTCAAGCATGCTTCAGCTGACCAAAAATCTGCTGCATTTACCTACATCAAGTTCTTAACTTCAAAAGCTAGTCAACTTACATGGGCTAATGCAACTGGCTATGTTCCAGTTAATCAAGCTGCTGCCGATTCTGCCGAGTACAAGGACTCTAAAAGGCTTAAGCTGCCAGCTAAACTTGAAGATGCAATGGCTAACCTATACAGTGTGCCAATTATCAAGGATGCCGGTGCAGCATACGGTAGCTTAAATCCAATTATGCAAAACATTTTAGCTGCTGCACAAAAGAAGCAAAACGTTAATGATGCAATTAAAGCAGGTAAAACAAAATTTGATGCTGCTTGGAAACAATAAAAACTAAATAGCAATTTTTATCATAAAGCTTGTCTTTTTACGGCAAGCTTTTTTTGTCCGCAATAAAAGCAAGAGAGTAACTACCTGATAAATGTTCGTAATGTGGTGAACTATATAATTAAATAAAGTGAAATATACAAATAAAGCCGAATTTTTTTGGTTAATTTATTGTAATTAATCTATATTTGCTATACAATTAATGGGAATTAATGCTCACAGTATCACTAGTGAGCGCGTAAAAATGTTCTGGAGGAAAAATAATATTATGAATTTAGGTAAAAAGCTTGCGGCTCTAGCAGTCGCGGGCTTGGCTTTAGTTGGAACTGCTGCTTGTTCAAATAACAGTAATTCGTCGTCATCAAGTTCAAGCAAAATTCCTAAAGTAACTAAGAAAACCACAGTTGTCTTTTGGCACGGGATGCAGGGTGCTCAGGAAAAAACTCTGAAAAGTTTAGCTCAGGACTTTGAGAATAAAAATCCTAAAATTAAGATTAAGCTTGAGCAACAAGGTGATTATGATAATCTGCAATCAAAAATTACTTCAACTTTGCAATCGCCTAAGAATTTGCCAACGATCACTCAGGCATATCCGGGTTGGCTTGAAAGTGCAGCCAAGAATAAGATGCTGGTAGACCTTAAGCCATACATTAATAATAAAGATGTCGGTTGGGGCAGCGTTGCCGCATCAGGCATTAAACAGGATATGTTGAACAGTGCCCAAATTAAAGGCACCCAATATGGTATTCCATTTAACAAGTCAATTGAAGTCTTAATTTATAACCCCAAGATGTTTAAGGAGTATGGTATCGCCAAAGTGCCTACAACTATGAGTGAGGTTAAAAAGGCAGCGCAAACTATTTACCAAAAGAGTAATCACAAGGTAGTTGGTGCCGGCTTTGATGACTTAGACAACTACTACGTTTTAGGAATGAAAAATCAAGGTGAGAATTTCTCCAGTAAAATTGATTTTACCGGTACTAAATCTAGGAAGTTGCTTAACTACTTTATAAATGGAGAAAAGGCAGGCTACTTCAGAATGCCTGGTTCAGATAAATATCTTTATATTCCATTTACCAACCAAAAATTGGCTATGTTTGTGACCTCTTCTTCAACAGAGACTTGGATTAAACAGGCGGCTAAGAAGGGCTTCACTTATGAAGTTGCAGCTCGTCCAAGTAAGTACACCATGTCGCAAGGAACCGATATTTATATGTTCAGCCACGCCAGTGCTATGCAAAAGGCAGCTGCTTTCAAATTTATGAAATACTTGTCTTCTAAAGACGGACAGATTAAATGGGCAAAAGAAACTGGTTATATTCCAGTTAATGAAGCTGCTACTAAGTCTGACGACTATAAGGCAAACAAGGACTTTAAGCTGCCGGCAAAATTAGAGGATATTCTCAACTCCAATTCACTCTACAGCGTTCCTGTAATCAAGGATTCCAGTGCTACATATAGTCAATTGACTCCTATTATGCAATCAATTTTGTCAGCTGCACAAAAGAACCGTAATGTAGAAAAAGCTATTACAACAGGTAAAAACAAATTTGATGCTGCTTGGAAACAATAGTTAAGTGCTAAAATATTAAAAAAACGGGCCGAGGCCTGTTTTTTTATTTGTCGTTTTTCACTTGAATGGTAAGATAATAATGGCATAAGCAAGCTGGTAGTAATATCAACTAAATATAGCGGCCAGGGGTGAAAAAGTGATTAGAGAGCAAAAGTTTCCGGTGGAAACCAATTATAGATGGTATGACATCAGTAATTTGAGTGAAGAGGACAGCAACAAGCTGCAAGTAGATTTTAATTTCACTCCTGATATGATTACATATATTTCAGACAGACATGAACGACCGCACTATGACTATGATACACACACGCATATTAATTTGCTTGTTTACGATGTACCTATTTGGCCTACTAAAGCGATTAAGCATTTTACAGCGCATCCTGTAACTTTTTTAATATCTGGGCAGAACATCTTTACTTTTCATACGCAATCAACCAGCTATGTCTTTGATGAATTCAATGACACTGCCACAAGACGGGAATTATCACTTGCACAAGATGTCACGGAATTATTAATGAAGTTTTTGTTGTATTTATCACAGTATTTTCAACGGGCGGTTACGCAGCTTGATACGGAACGCAACAGTTTGGACCAAAAGCTATCTGGTGATATTAACAATAAAGATTTAGTGGAGCTGTCCAATATTGAAAAAAGTTTGGTGTATTTATCCAGTTCAATTCAGACTAATTTGATGATGTTGCACAGTTTAAAAATGTCTAAACTAGATTTTACTAAGCCCAGTCGTGAACGTCTTGATGATGTCCTGATTGAATCGAATCAGTCAGCAGAAATGGTGAAAATTTCGCAGCAGGTTACGCAAACCTTATCAGCAACTTCCAATAATATGATGAACAATAACTTGAATGATACTATGAAGTTCCTAACTGTTTGGTCTTTGGTTCTAACTGTGCCCACTATCTTAACCGGTTTTTACGGTATGAATGTCAGTCTGCCAGTTGGTCATAGTTCATCTGACTGGATTGCAATCACCGTGATCACCATTTTTCTGATGGTCTGGCTAATTGTATTAATGAAACGACATCATTTCTTTTAAACTGAGGCATTGATATGAAAAACAAAGTTTTGTTAGGCTCATTAATTTCGGCTTTAATTGCTTTTATGTTATATTCTGCTAACCTCAAAAGAGTGGAGAATAGCAGTTTAAAAATTGTTGGCGAAAAGCAAGAGCAGGTTGTGAGAAATAAAAAAGGACAAAAGTCTGTTC
This sequence comes from Lactobacillus melliventris, assembly GCF_042679465.1. NCBI lineage: Bacteria > Bacillati > Bacillota > Bacilli > Lactobacillales > Lactobacillaceae > Lactobacillus > Lactobacillus melliventris. The sequence continues at coordinate 141,974 of NZ_JBHTMT010000006.1, forward strand.
GTGAACCCAAAGTTGCTACTGTTGAATATCCTAATCATATTAAAATTGCTTCTGGTAGTGAGAAAAAATGGGCAGAAAGTATTGCCCAGGTAATGGGAAAAGAACAGAGTTATCAGGTTTGCGTTCAAGATCTAACTAATAACAAGTTTGCCCGCGTTTCTAATACTACTCAACATCATGGGGTAAATTCTATTAGCCGTTTATTTTTGCTGATTGCAATGACTTATCAAGAACAACACGGCAAGTCTATTGCCAATAAAGCCATCAAAATAAAAAAAGCTGATCGCGTTAAAGGAGAGAAACTCTTGCAAAAGGGAATTGCTTACAATGCGGCTTATTTAAAGCAATTAATGATGCAAGGCGACCAAACAGCCGCTAATGCCCTTCTTCGTACTGTTAACTCCAAAAAGGTAAATGCAGTTATTAAAAAAACAGGTGTTAAGGATACAGCAATAAAAAATAAATATTCTAAGTCACCGGCTGCTTTAACTACTGCCAATGATTTAAATAAAGTCATGGTGAGTCTTTATCATGATCAAATTTTAAGCAGACAATATTCCAATCAGGTTTTGGGAACGCTAAACGCTGCTAAAATTAAGCCCAAGATTGTCCGTGATCATAAAGGTCTGATATATGCCATCGGTGACAGTAAAGCAAACGTAGCGCTGGTCCAATCTAATGGCAATGCCTACTGTGTCAGTGTGTGGAGTAGTAATGATCATAATTTTGCTAAATTAGGTAAAGTAGTTGATGGCTTTTTTAAATAACAATATTGATGCGAGCTTTAATAATTCTTTAACTTTTAAGTCCCGTTAACTTCAGTTTGGGGGCTTTTTTGTTTTTTGAAAAATAATTTACACCTTGTAGATTGTATTCTTCACATTGTAGTGCTATATTATTCACTATGCTGTCAAAAGGAGGGGTGAAAATGATTAAAAAAAGAAGCCTTGATTTAGATAAGGTGATTGCGAAGGCGACGGAGCTGATTGGACGAAAAGGACTTTCCGCGACCACTCTGCCGAACCTAGCTAAGGAGTTAGGCGTTCGTTCGCAGTCACTCTATCACTATGTTTCAGGTCGAAAGCAATTGTTGTCGCTTGTAGGTGCAAGCAGAATTAAAATTTTAGGTAAAAAATTAGTTGATAATTTGATTGGAATTTCAGGTGAAGAGGCTTTACTTAAATTTGCTGATATCGTCCGCGACTTTATTCTGGATGATCCCGCATTAATTAGTATTCTTTATCATTTGAACGAATACCAAAAAGACGATGCTATTACTCAAGAAATTTTAAAGATAATAGCTTTGGCTGACAAACTAAATTTAAGAAGTGACAGCACGGTTTCACTCCATTCCTTAATTGGAGCAGTATTAGGATACGTTTTTTTAGATGTATCAGATTCTTTTACAGAAGAAACTAGTGAAGAGGCTGACCAGGGTTATCATGAATTAATTATTCAATTGGTTCAGCCCAATAAATTATTGCAAAAAAATAGAAAGGAAAATCAGAGTGCATAAACTAGTAAAAAATCATATTTTCTCGTTAATTGCATGGATCTTAATTTTAATCATTTCTGTTGTGGCTTTGCCGGACGTTACAGGGTTAACCCGTGAGCACTCAAATATTTCCTTACCGTCAGATGTTCAAAGTGAAGTTGCAAAGTCAATTCAAAATGACTGGGGTCCTAAACAAAAGGATACCTATCAAATTGCCGTAGTCTTTAATAAGCAAAAAGGCAAATTGACTGCTGATGATAAAGATGCCATTAACGAAACGGTTAGCAGATTAAAAGATGATCAGGATCAGTACGGTATCAAAATGGTATTGGGTCCAGACGATAATATTGCTACTAAGAAAAAGCTGCAATCAAAGGATAATACTACTTGGATAATGCAGTTAAACGTGGCCAAAAAGCACGGACCGATTAATGATGTTGAATCACAGCTAACTAAAGCAGTTAAAACAGCCGGCATTAGAACCTATGTCACTGGTGCAGATGTTTTACAAAATGCCTTTTCAAATGCAATTCAAGAAGGAATCAAGAAAACAGAAGTAATAACTGTTATCTTTATTTTCATCGTGTTAGTGATTGTCTTCAGGTCACCAATTGTGCCTTTGATCTCATTATTAACAGTTGGCGTTTCCTTTATTACATCATTTGCGATTGTTACTAACTTGGTTAAATACCAGAACTTCCCATTTTCTAACTTTACACAGGTCTTTATGATTATTGTCCTGTTCGGTATTGGAACAGACTATAACATTCTCTTGTATGATAAATTTAAAGAAGATCTGGGTAAGGGAATGGGTCGCTACGAAGCGATGAACAGTGCCTTGAAGGTGGCTGGTAAAACAATTCTTTATTCCGGTTCTTCCATTTTAATTGGTTTCTCGGCTTTGAGCCTGGCTAACTTCTCAATTTACCAGTCAGCTGTGGGCGTTGCAGTCGGTGTTGCTGTTTTATTAATAGTACTCTTGACCCTCAACCCGTTCTTCATGGCTGTTTTGGGCGAAAAAATGTTCTGGCCGGTAAAGAAATTTACTGGTGAACATGAAGATAAATTGTGGCATGGTATTTCAAAGGGTACACTTGCCCACCCAATTATTTACTTAATTGTGTTAGCAGTAGTTGTCCTTCCCTTTGGTCTGATGTACACCGGTCATTTGAATTATGATGATACGGATGAGATTGATAACAGTGTGCCGGCTAAAGCGGGGATGCTCGTTGTTGAAGATCACTTTTCAAAAGGAATGGCCGAGCCATCAACTCTTTATATTAAGAGTGATCACAAACTTGATAATGAAGCCGACCTACGTCTAATTGATCAATTAACCAGACAGCTTCAGGCATCAGATGATGTAGCATTTGTTACCTCTGTTACCCAGCCATACGGAGAAAGCATTGATCAACTTTACGTTAAAAATCAGCTGGACACTGTCAATCAAGGAGTTGATCAGGCACGTGCCGGTTTAGGCAAATTAAGCAGTGCAAGTAAAAAACTAACTGCAGGTGCAAGTAAATTAGCGGATGGTACTGGTCAACTGCAAAGTGGTACTGGCAAGTTAGCTGACGGTGCCAGTCAATTGCAAAGCGGAACTGGCAGACTGCAAAATGGAGCCAGCCAATTGCAAAATGGTACTGGTCAACTGCAAGGCGGCGCCAGTCGCCTGCAAAATGGCACAGAGCAAATGACTAGTGGCTTAAACCAATTAAATTCGCAACTTGCAAGTGGTAGTGCCGGTATTGCGAATGCACAGAAGAATACCAAGGCTGCTTTAGAAAAGAGTTATAAAGCTAATTTAGCTAAGAGTATTGGCAGTATTCCGGGCTTAACCCAGCAGCAAAAAATGGCTGCCATGCAAGCTGCAGGAGCTGCTTTAGAAAAATCTTGGGCAGAAGCTTCCGCCTCAATGCCAGATGTATCTGGTCAAATGGGTCAGCTGCAATCCGGTGTCGGCAGGTTAGCTACTGCTTCTGGCCAGTTAAACAATGGGGCTGCTACTTTGAATGGTGGCATTGGTCAGCTTAATTCTAGTGCTGGTCAATTAAGCTCGGGTATTGGTCAAGTTAACTCTAGTACTGGTCAATTGAGTTCTGGTATCGGCCAACTGAATTCTAGCGTTGGTCAACTGAACTCTGGCGCCGGCAAGCTGGCTGCAAGCACACCTAAAATTACTGCTGGTGTGGATCAAGTAAATAACGGACTTGGTCAAGGAGCCGCTTACCTTAATGGCTTAGCTAGTTCTTCTGCTGCAGATACTTTCTATATTCCACAAGAATTTATCAAAAACGATACTTTCCAAACTTCGATTAAGAATTATTTGAGCCCTGACAAGAAGTCAGCCATGCTGATGATTGTCTTCAAGTCAAACCCAAGTAGTCTTAAAGCAACCAAGAAGGCGCAGGATCTGAGCTTAATGGCTAAAAAGTCTTTTGCAGGTACTCGTCTTAAAAAAGCCACAGTAGCAATGGGTGGCGAAAGTTCTAACATCGCTGACATTAAGGATATTGCCAACAGGGACTTTATTAGAACTGCTGCCATTATGCTGATTGGTATTGGTATTGCCTTAATTTTTGTCACTCGTTCACTTTTGCAACCTGTTTACATCTTGGGTACGCTTTTAATTGCTTACTTCTGCTCATTATCAATTACAGAGTGGGTAGTCAAAGCTACTTTAGGCAAAACTATGCTAACTTGGAACACACCGTTCTTTGGCTTTATCATGTTAATTGCCTTGGGTGTTGATTACAGTATCTTCTTGATGACACGCTACCGTGAACTTGAAAACGGCAGCCCGAGTCAAAGGATGCTTAAAGCGTGTGGTATAATTGGAACTGTGGTAGTTTCAGCTGCCATTATCTTAGGTGGTACATTTGCCGCATTAATTCCTTCAGGAATACCGACTCTGATTGAAGTTGCATTGGCAGTGATTATTGGTTTGCTAATTCTAGTATTTATTATGCCGATTACCTTGTCAGCTGCAGTCAAGTTGACTTATGAAGGTGTTCATTGGCGCAAGAATAAACGTGCTAAAAATTAAGCAAAATTAATTAAATGGTTGAAATTCTCATTTAGAGAGTTTCAGCCTTTTTTGTTCAAACCAATTTTTTAATCCATTTACAAATGTTAATTAGTTATAGTATACTGTTTTTAATTAAATTTTAAGTAGAAAGCAAGGAATACTGGCATGTCAAGACAAGTAAATAATCAATAAGCTCTAGTTGTAGTTTTAAATCAATCACCACTTTTAATTTTTAACTCAACGTAGAGCGATCATAATTTATCAGGTAGAGTAATTTTAGCTGCTTATAATTGCGGTCTTACTTTACTAATTACGCGTATACATTGAGGTGTTATAGTGGAATTAATTAAAATAGATTATTTACAAATTGATGTAGCAGCTGCTAAACTGCTGACTGTCTCAAATTTGAGCATCAATTCTAGACAAAAAATTGGTTTAATTGGTAACAATGGTGCTGGTAAAACCACTTTAATGAAGATTCTGGCTCAAGAAAAATTGCCGGATTTATTTACTATTAAAGGTGCAGTTATTAACAATTGTAATTTTGCTTATGTGCCGCAATTGCTTGATGCTGGTGATAAGAGTGGCGGGCAAAGAGAGAAATTAGCTCTCAGTAGGGCCGTTGCCAAATTGAAAAATCTGCCTAAGGGCTTGCTGCTTTTGGACGAACCCACATCTAATTTGGATATTACGCAGCAACAATGGCTAATAAAGTTAATAAACAAAAGCAAAATTGCCTGTTTAATTGTCAGCCATGACCAGAACTTTTTGAATAGTGTTTGTAATTCAATCTGGTATATTCAAAATCAAGAACTGCACAATTACTCAGGAACATATGAAGAGTTTCGCAGTTTTAGGCAAGATGAACAAAAACGAGCAGAAACGATTTATGAGCAAAAGGAAAAGCACCTTGAGCAGTTAAAGAGAAGTTATAATCAGCATTTTAATCGGGCCAGAACCTTTGCTCGTAACAAAAAAGGACTTTCTTCATCAGATTGGCGGTCAAAGTCGCTGGGAAAACAAAAAACTGCAAATAATGTTATTAGAGCCAGTAAAAGTCTTGCTAACCGCATCAATAAGGAAAAAGGAGAACTAAAAAAACCGCCAGTTTATCATGCAATTACCCTGAAAAATGGCAATAATGGGATAAGTGATCTGTCTATTTCTGCGAAAAGCAAGGCATTACGGCTAAAGAAACAACCGCTCAATGCTTATGGGCAACAGTTATTTAACCTTACGCAGGAAGTAAATCTTGCTTATGGTTCAAAAGTAGTTTTAACTGGGCAAAATGGTGTTGGCAAGACCGCTTTTCTAGAACAAGTTAAGGATAGGAAGCTGCATGGTTTTTATAATCCGCAATTAAAAATAGGTTATTTTAACCAAAACATAGTTGCGAGCCAAACAGATAAAACTTTATTTGATTCTCTTTTTGCCACCAGTATCTTTACTGATAGTTCGACTATGCAGGTCTTGGGCGATTTGCATTTGCGCCAATATGGCGAGCACAAAATAAGTGATCTTAGTGGTGGCCAGCTTGTGTGTTTCAATTTAGCAAAAATAATTACTGGACAATATAATTTATTGCTGCTTGATGAACCCACAAACTTTTTAGATATTGCCTCTATTAATGCACTGGCGGAATTTGTGAGAGATTATCCGTTTGCTATGATACTGGTGTCACACGATCAGGCATTTATTAGACAACTCAAAGTAAAAAAATGGCAAATCAAAAACAAACAATTAATAACTTCCGCAGCACAAAAAAAGAAGCCGCTAAGAAGCAATAATAATGAATTAGAATTGCTCAAATTTAAACTGGATCGATTAATGCTTGATTCGCAGGCTTCAATTGCTGAAATAAAGCAGGTTAAAGAACAAATTCAAAAATTACAGTAAAAAAATATTGTATTAAAATAACGATAAAGACATTTTCCTTATCGCTATTTTTGTTTTATGATTAACGTATTATAATTATTGATTAAAGGAAGCTTCTCATGACTACTTGTCCAAACTGTGGTCGTCCCATTACTGATGTGGATGTTACCTGTCCTAATTGCCACTTTGATTTACAAAAATATCGTGAAACTTTTTTCACAGACCAACACGAAAAAGCTCATTTTGAAGACGAAAAAACCGCTAAAAAAATTGCCAGTCGTAAAGTGTACCGGCAAGAATTTTATCCGGAAAAACAAAATTCAGTTATTGAGCGCATGCTGCAATGGATTCACGTTAACAGCATGATTGTTTTTCTGTTGGGAATTGTACTATTAATTATTATGAGTTTTTCCCGCAGTTTTGGCTGGATTTGCTTTTTTGCATTGCTCGTTTGGCTCTATTTTGTTTGTAGTCGTGCAGAAAAGATAGAGCGCTATACTGTGGATCTGCGATTAACACAAAAAGTAAATCAACTTGGGTCTAATATGTTTAATAATGTGGCTGAGTCTAAAGAAAAAGTTAAAGCGAAAAGCAGATTGGCCCAAAACGGTAATAGACATAAGGAGAACATTCAGGTAAACAAGCATTTTACCTTTGTCCAGCTTTTAGTCGTTTTACTAGCAGTTATAAACTTGATAGTTTTATTTACTGGATCGGGCGCATCTGTCTTAGATATGACTTACGGTCAAAAAATGTCAATTACACGAGTCACTTTCGGGCTTGCTGGCAGACTTTTTTCTTCCAATGCCACGTTGCTTTCTGGAGTTGTGCTTTGTGTAATTTGGCTAGTCATGGTTCTGATTCCGTTATTTATTATATACAATACTATGAGGGATACTAAAAAGAATAGGACAATTGCATTTATCCTTTCTCTAATTGAAACTGTGTTTCTCATTTACCTTATATATAGAATGTCTAATAGCACACTGTCAAACCGGGGAATTTTACACAGTATCACCAGTCAGCTACTCTTATATGCGGTCTCAATTGGTGCGTCAACATATTTCTTGATTTTGGCCAGCGTAATGACTACGGGAGTAACAGGGTACAATCTGTTACGTCACCGATAAAAAATGACAACTAAAAAGCTGATGAATTAACGTCTAACAAAGACGCTATTCATCAGCTTTTTTAATTTATGCTCTTATACTGATTATTTTGTCGGCATAGAAATTACTAAATGCTGGTTGACAAAAGCCATCAAACCTAGGTCACTAAGTTCACGACCATAGCCTGATTTCTTGACACCACCGAATGGTAACTCAGCAGAACTGATCCATGTGCCGTTGATTACTGTCATACCAGTTTCAATTTGTGCAGCTACATTTTGTGCACGTTTAATGTCGGAACTGATAACAGAAGAACCTAGACCGTAGCTGGAATCGTTAGCTAAAGCAATAGCAGCATCTTCATCTTCTACTTCGTAAACGATAGCAACTGGGCCAAAGAACTCTTGGTCAAAGGCAGGATTATCACGATCAACATTGGTTAGAATGGTTGGACGGAAGAAGGCACCATCTGAATCAATTTCAGGATATTGGTAGAACACTTTTGCTCCTGCTGCAATAGCACCATCTACTTGTTTAGTCAGTTTTTCCTTAGCAGCTTGTGAATTCATTGGCGGCAAGGTAGTAGCTGGATCAAGCGGATCGCCTGCTTTTAAGCCAGAAAAGACCTGCTTTAATTCCTGCAATGTTTCTTCATAACGCGACTTAACAACAATAATCCGTTTGGAAGAAGTGCATACCTGACCGTCGTTATAGGTTCTGGCTGAACTAAGAGCCTGCTTCAAAACTTCAGGATCAGCGTCATCAAGAATGATGAAGGCATCATTACCTCCAAGTTCCATAGTCGATTTCTTCAGATTTTTACCCGCATTTTCTGCAACAGAAGAACCACCACGTTCTGAACCGGTTAGAGCTACTCCTTGAATTCTTGGATCTGCAATCATTTGGTCCAGCTGATCATAACTTGGATACATATTAATCAGACTGCCTTCGGGTGCTCCAGCCTGTTTAATAATTTTAGCAATCAAAGCTGCAGAGCCAGGAACATTGTGGGCGTGCTTCAGAATGATAGGATTACCAACAATAAAGTTAGGTGCAAATACTCTGATTACTTGATAAAGTGGGAAATTCCAAGGCTCACATGCCATTACCACACCTGTAGCCTGCTTTAAGTAATATGCATCACCTAATTGAGAATCAATTGGTTCAGGTTTCAGCAATTCGGGACCCTTGTCAGCAAAGTAATCACAAATAGAGGCGCAAAGATCAACTTCACCTTCAGATTCGCCAATCATTTTACCCATTTCACGGGTCATGATTTCAGCCATTTCTTTTTTATGCTCGCGCAAACCATCAGCAATTTTGTGCAATGTTGCTGTTCGAGTCTCAGGCCCTTCATGACGCCATTTTTGGTAAAGTGCGTTAGTTAAATTTAGTGCATCTTCTATTTGTTCAGCTGTCGGGTTGTCGTAGCTGGCAAAATTTTCATTAGTGTAAGGATTAATAGATTGATATTTAGCCATAATGTTATCTCCTTAAAAATATTTGTAGGATAAGCTTATCAATAAAATAAAACGTTTTCATCAATTATTATATCACATACAAAATATTTTACTAATAATTAGTAAGTAAATAATAAAAATTATTTTATTGCTTGCAAAAGATAATTTAATGAACATTCTAAATATTGATTAGCGTAAGACATCGCGTGTTTGGTGCCAGATATTATTTTTAAGTCAACCGCGTGATTATTTTGTGCTAAATAGCTAACAAAATCGAGTAAGTATGGGATAGGCGATAGCTCATCGGCAGAATTAATCATTAATAACTGGTGTAAATTGGTGTAATCATAAGATTTAGCATCCATCTTTTTTAATGTTTCTTCATTTTCTGAGCCTGCATAAGCCAAAGTAAAATATTTATAAAAAGCATTATTGATATCATGTAAATCAGATAAGCCCAGTTCTTTACGACCATCAACTGATGCTTTGACATCCTGATGGTCTTTCATCCAGGTTGAATAACTGACAGGAGCCGACCAAGTAACAGTAGGGAAGCCATATTTACCTGCAATATTAAGTGCCATTGTACCACCACTGCTGGCACCGATTTGGGTAATGTTGGGCTTTTTATTATTCACAAAGTCAGTTTTTAACAGCCATTCAACAAAATTAATGCTGTCTTGGTGCGCAAGCGGAAAAAGATGTTGCGGTGCAAGGGAATAATTAGGTACAAAAACTGTAAAGCCTTGGTCAGCAATTTTACTACATAAGGCTTTGAAGCTGCTTTTGTCGCCGCGAAACCAGCCACCGCCATGCCAAAACAATAATATATCATTCGAATTATTGTTATCTGGTTGATAAATATCTGTTTGCAATTTTCTTGGTTTATCATAAGTAACGTCAGTGATAATTTGGGTCATTAAGTTCTCCTCCAAAAATTATATTGTTAGTATCTATTATACTTTAACTGAAAGCTGTACTTGCTTTAAAACTAGCTTCCTTTTATTTTTAAAAGCAAAATATTTAATTTATTTAAATATTAGTATTTAATGAATTAAAAAGTAATCACGCTGCATATTTTTTGGTAAAATGAGGCTTAAATTGGAGGTAAGTTATGCATCTGTCTGCTAAAGCTAGTCGAAGATTAATCAATATTCTGACCGTTGTCAGTGGGATTATCATTATTCTTTTGTGTATTTATTGGTACAAAATGGGAATATTTACTAGTCAAGCTAAAATGAAAGCATATTTGGCTAATAAGAGAATAATCGGACCAATTATTTTTGTTTTAATCCAAATAATTCAGGTTGTTATTCCTATTATTCCTGGCGGGGTCTCACTTCTGGGAGGAGTTATCTTCTTTGGACCAGTAGCCGGATTTATTTATAACTACGTGGGAATCTGTGTTGGTTCGATTATTAACTTCTTTTTAGCGCGCTTTTATGGCAGACCGTTTATTCTCCATATTGTTTCTGAAAAAACTCTTGATAAATATATGAAGTGGACTAAAAATCAGCGTAAATTTAACTGGTTTTTTGCGATCTGTATTGTTGCACCAATGGCGCCAGATGATGTTCTCTGTCTTTTAGCTGGTTTAACCGATATGAAGTTCTGGACTTATTTTTGGATAATTATCTTAGGTAAGCCTTGGACTATTCTTGCTTATAGCTTTGCACTTGATTTCGGCATGGACTGGTTGCTCAAACTGGTTGGTCACTAATGGTCAGTCGCGTTTATTTACGGCCATTTAATCTAGCCGATGCACCAACTTTACTTAAATGGGGCCAAGATGAATATTATCAGCGTCTAGCCGGCTTTGGTCATTATCAAAATTTAGCAGAAGCTGAAGTTGCTGCAGGACAGTATGCTGCCAGAAAATATAGTTATGGCATTTGTTTGAGTAATTCGCAGCAGTTAATTGGCTTAGTTGAACTATATAATAGGGGAACTAACGAAGAAGAACTGCTGCATACTAAAGAAGTTGGCTTTTTGCTTGATAAAGATTTTTCCGGTCACGGGTATATGACGGAATCTTTAAAAATACTTTTTGACTATGCCTTCAAAAAGCTTGATCAGTCGGAAATTTGGGCTGGGACTTATCAAAATAATACCCGTTCACAAAATTTACTTGCTCGTTTAGGCTTTAAGCTGGTTTATTCGGTTGATATGAGTAAAGTAAGTAGTCTTTTTGAATATCAAGAGGATTTTTTCTTGTTGAAAAAATCAGGTTGGCTTGATCTTGAGCAAAAACTTAAATTTTGAAAGAAACCTTTTTACTAAAAAATTGTAAAAAACATTAAAACTTATTTGCTAAAAAATGCATAATAGCTTAAAATAATATCCAAACACGGAATCCTAAGACTGATTAAGAGAGTTCGCATAGTGGTGTAAGCGAATAGAAGTCGTTTCCAGATTCCATTTATGTGGGTAATTAATAGTTACACGGCACGCGGCATCGTTATCGCCGACTTAATGAAGTGCAGCTAAATTTAGCTGAAACTGGGTGGTACCGCGAAGCCATGTATAAGCCAATTCGTCCCAATTTGATGGGATGAGTTGGCTTTTTTTGTGGAGGTAAAAAGATGCTGGATATTAAGGTGATTCGCGAGAATCTTGATTGGGCCAAGGATAAACTTGGCAGACGTGGCGTTAAGCCGGAGGAATTGGATCAATTAGTCAAAATTGACGCTGATCGACGTGAAGAATTAAATCGTAGCGAGCAGTTAAAAGCAGAGCGCAATACGGTTTCAAAAGAAATTGCTGAAATAAAAAGAAATAAAGAAGATGCTTCTGCTGCAGTTCAAAAAATGCGTGATGTTGGACAGGAAATTAAGGAACTTGATGATAAGGTTGCCAAATTAACTGAAAAGCAAAATTATATTTTGTTGAGACTGCCTAACTTTCCTGATGATTCTGATCCAATCGGACCCGATGAAAGTTATAATGAAGAAGTTCGTAAATGGCATGAACCAACTAAACTAGCTTTCAAGCCTAAAGCACACTGGGAGATTGGTACAGATTTGGATATCCTGGATTGGGACAGAGGTGCCAAAGTTTCAGGTGCGCGTTTCGTCTATTATAAAGGTGCTGGTGCCTTGCTTGAACGAGCTGTTTTTAACTTTTTCCTTGATGAAAACACCAAGGAAGGATATACCGAAATAATTCCGCCATATCTAGTTAATGATGAATCAATGCAAGGTACAGGACAATTCCCTAAGTTCCGCGAAGATGTTTATACCATCGTTGACAATGATAATCCGGACAAGCCCAGGGATCTAACTTTGATTCCTACTGCAGAAGTACCGCTTGTTAACTATTTCCGTGATGAAATTATTCATGGTGACAAGCTGCCGATCAATGTTACTGCATTATCTCCAGCATTTAGAAGTGAAGCTGGTTCAGCTGGACGTGATACTCGTGGCTTAATTAGAATGCATGAGTTTAGAAAAGTCGAAATGGTTAAGATTTGTAAGCAGGAAGATTCATGGGATGAATTAGAAAAACTGACTCATAACGCTGAACATTTACTGCAAATACTAGATTTGCCATATCATGTAGTTGCTTTATCTACTGGGGATGCCAGTTTTACTAGTGCTAAAACTTATGATCTGGAAGTTTGGATGCCGGCTCAAGATAAATATCGTGAAATTTCTAGTTGTTCGAACTGTACTGACTTCCAGGCTCGTCGTGCACAAATTCGTTACCGAGACGAAGATGGTAAACTGCATTTAGCACATACTCTTAACGGCTCAGGTTTGGCTGTTGGCAGAACTGTTGCCGCAATTTTAGAAAACTATCAAAATGAAGATGGCACAGTCACTGTACCAGAAGTTTTGGTTCCTTATATGAACGGAATGACAAAAATTACTAAAGAAGAAACTCTAATTTAGAGAAACAATTATTTTTTGCGTGAGTTTAATAAACTTGCGCTTTTTTTGTAAAAAATTTTGCTGTCATATCTATTAAAAATGATTAAATTACGAATAATTAGCAAATTGGTCTAGTCATAAAAACGAAAAATTGCAGTATCAGATATTAGACAAAACTAATTTGATTGCGAATTTACTTAAATAACGAACAAAATGATTAATTTGACGAATGAAGATAAAAAGAGTAAGGTATTACTTGTGTTTGAGCGAGTTACAGCAAATAACAAGTTCAAAACAAATCAAGCAAAAGCAGTTGACAAAAGTCAATTGTTTTAGTAAGATAATAAACGCTGTCCGGTAAGACGGCAAAATT
>NZ_JBHTMT010000007.1:0-15285 GCF_042679465.1 Lactobacillus melliventris
ATAGCAACTGCAGCAGATAAAAAAGACCTCCAAAAGGAAATTGATCAGGAAAATGCAGTTCACAATACTGATGGATATAAAGCTTCTGGTTTCAAACTTTATGATGATGCACTAAAAAAGGCCAAAGAAATTAATAGCTCAGATAAGGCAACAATTTCCGAGGTCAAAGAAGCCACGAGACGTTTACAAATGCAAGGAAAACTAGCATACCTAACTAATTATGAATATTCTGTGTATGGTATTTCAAGAAAAACAATGCCAGAAGAATATTAGAAACTTACAAAGTTAATAAAAAAGCAAGAAATTATTAAATTTCTTGCTTTTTTATACGCTTGATTTTATGCGTATACTTTAGCCTTTCTATAAGGCTTAATGTAACTTAAATATAAACAATCATTAAAGTCAAAATACAATTTTAGCAAACATACGTTTGCTTTATTCATATACTTGTGATATATTAAAAGTGACTTCGAAGTCATATTAACTTGTTTTCAATAATTTTTTGATTTTCAGAAAAGGGGAATTATTATGAGTAAGATATATAATCCATATATATCACTGTTACATGATTTAAATACGGGTACTCAGACAATTCAAAAAACTGGTCTGTACCACAATGTTGTTCAAAAAGGTAATGTTGGTTCTGGATTTGTTTATGCTTTACAGCACCACAAATCTGACAATTACGTTTTTCGCGCACGTCCTCAGACTAACATAACTTTTGGTAGTCCAATTGTAAAGTTTGTTGGCAATTCAGCTGGCGGACATTCTCAGACTTGGGAATATGCAAATAAGCCTGGTTGTTGGTTCGTAGGCACCAAAGGTAAATTAACTGGTAAATATTACTGGGATACGCAAATTGCTAGGGTTAAAATTCCAGGCATTGCCAGTTACACTTCTAACACCCAAATGCCACGACTATCCTATTTAAATAGAGCTGGCGGCTTTGGTCTTGCTGGAACAGACTTACTTCGTTCAGAAGCTGCAGTTTCACCAAACTATAGATATTTCTTACTTGCAGTCATTGACAAATTAGGAAATGGTTACTTTACATTGTATTACTTAGATGACGTAAATAGCGCTTTAGACGCGGCAGGAACTTCAGACTTTAACATTGAAGGACTAGTCCCTGTCCAAGCTTACCCACCGTTTATGATTCCACACTTAACCGATGATAAAGTTATTGGCTCAATCCAAGGATATGATATTGATAATGACCTTAATATTTACATTTCTAGTGAACATGCACCTGCTAAATATTCAATCTCCAGTGAACCTCGTCATATTTACAAGATACCATGGGGAGCTTCTCGCAACGAAGAGTGGGATGACGTTGATCTAGATGGCAACAGAAATATCGACAATAGCAATGATCCTACTGAACTAGAAAGTGTCCAAGTCATTGGTACAAACCATCTCTATCTAACAGTAAGTTACCACGGATATATCAATTATAGCGATTGGGGTACAGTTGCTAATAGAATTTTTGAAGTTAGTTGGTAATTTCATAGTTGAAACTGCTCTTAGTGTCTTTCCTTAATTAAAAGAGTAGTACCAAATTAAACTTTATATACGAGGAAAAAGGCTGAATTTTCAGCCTTTTTTTTAGCTTTTAAGAAAAGCTAAAAATTATTTGCTAAATAAATTAATATTGTAGTCCTAAAATAGAATTTTTGAATTATAATTAAGACGTTAGCTGTTTTATTAATCCCTAATATTATTTTTAACAAAATCTATATGGACATGAATAAAGTAAAAAAAATAATATGTGAAATAATAATATATTTAATTTTGTCATCAGCATGTATTTTACTTTTTAATTTATTTTTAGATTTAGTTTTAGCTTTATTTTTAGCTAAACACCCAAAAGAAAGTACAATCTGTCTACTTCTTTTTTACTTCTCAGTTCTTATTATTATACCTAGTATTTTGGCTAAAAATATAAATAATTTATATAAAGAAATAATAAATGGACAGTTTGGTAAAAGACTAGCAAATAGACTAAAAAAGCATGATGAGTTTAATTTTACAACAGGATTTTATTTGTCATTCCTGATTCTTTTTCATTTTTTTATATGGATAGTTATTACAAGTAAAAACAAAAGTATAAATAAATTTGACTTAATGGTTATATGTACAACTTTCATTGTTGTTACCTTACCTTTTTGGTTTAGATATTTTCAGTTCTGCGCAAAAAAAATTAAAAAAAATCAAAACAATTTTTTTGACTTTTTTGTTAAGACTATCCGTTCCATAATGATTTCAATAGCAGCAGTTTTTCTTATTGTTGCTAATATTTATAGTATAGGTTATCATGATTCCTTTAAATGGATTTTATATGCTGTTGCTTATATAACAGGATGTATTGGTTCTTTGACCTATCCTTTATTTGATATGTATGACTATACACATAAAGCTATCGGTAAAAAGCCATAAATACCAGCAGGCAAATAAAATTAGATTAACTAAACATAGATTTTCGTATTACTTCGCAAATTCTATGTTTTTTATATTTCTGAATTACTACTTTGTTTGTAAACAATTATTAATAATTAGTCACAGCGTTTGTAAAAATCCAAAAAATTATAGATGAAAAAATAGTTAATAACACTAAACACTCACCAAAACAAACTATACCCCAATGCCAAGATCTGTATACATGTAAGGTGAGTACTTTGCGATAGTCATTTATAAAATAAAACTCTGTGCAGTAGCAAGCAATAGGTATGATAACAGTAGACAATCCTAAGCCCCCTGAAATCCAAAGCGGGGTGTAGTAAACCAGCAATGCGCTTACTGATAGAACGAACAAAGTAATAATAGGTACTTTCCAGTTAGCAGGATTTTCTTTATCCTGAGTTACATACTCATTCAAATCCTCATGCTGAAAAAAGGCTTGTATTATTATTAACAAACACCAAACAATATTTGTAATCGCTAGAAGGCCTGTAATTCGATTAGTTAAATTATAAAGACTAATTATATTGCTATTCATATGCATTGAATTAGCTCCTTGTTTTAATAATTTGATTAAGCTGTGCGTTTATAACCCATCACTTTTTACAAATAAAAAAGGTGACAACTCCATAAAAGAAAAAGGTGACTTTCTTAATCACCTTTTAAATTATTTATCTTTGTTAGTCCCATACTAAATAAAGTAGTAGCAATCAACCCAGCTCCTAAAACAGAGCTTTTTTGTACTTTTTCAATATTACCTGTTTGAGGCAAGCTATTATTAGTACTTCCAAGACTTTTGTCTGTCAGACCACTTGTATTAGGTAGGTTATTATTAGATTCTTCTTTCTTGTAATCTTCATCAGTGTAAGTTTCACTATTATTATGACTATTTATCTGTTCTGACAATGATCTATTATCCTTACATGACTTATGTATTAGTTCTTCATTTCTATCAGTGACAATTCCTAAATTTTTAAAAATTCTATTTTTGCTATTGTCGCTTTTTGTATCCTCAATCCTTTTGCCATAGGCTCCCAAAACAGAATTTTCACTAGGCAATTGTCCTCCTGATGAATTAATGCTTTTACTTTTATCTTCGAAAGAAGATGACAACTGTGAGAAATTTAAAGTCAATTCTTTATGATGACTAAGATTACTTGAATTAGTTCCATTTTGGTAACAATAATTACTCGTCTTATCTTTTTTTGTTTTTTCTCTACTAAAAACAGCATTATTTATTACATTGTCATTATTGCTGTTGTCATTATTGTTATTGTTGTTATTATCAATAATAGTAGTACCAAGAGTTGAGGAGTTAGGATAATATCCTCCACAATACCATGACCAATATATAGGTCCCCAATACGGCCCGTATCCATTAATGAAATCATCATATACCTGGTTATTTTTTTCAATTTGCACCCAATTTTCTCTTACAGAGCTTGATTTGTCACCTAAATAATTTATTCGATTTCCTGGATTAAATTTATTTTCTGATGAATCTCCTGTTACATTTGCAGAAGTATCAGACGCTGCATGACCATTAGTCCCTGTAGCTATGTTCCAATCAGTCTGTGTGTTTTCTGTACCAGGTTCAATCTCTGTATCTTTACGATGCTCCCAAGATTGTGCTGCATGAGCAGGAGTATCATATTCAAAAGGTATACTGATATGTTGAGAAGGGTTAGTATCATATTCCATATCTCCCTTAATATCATTGTATGCATCATCAATTGTTGATACCTGCGTTGAATCTTGCACATTATTATCTCCAACGGATGGATCTTTTTCTGTATCTTGAGCATGTGTTTCATCCGCATGGGCAATGATACCAAATGAAGGCGTATGTGCAATTACAGTTATGCCTCCAAGAGCTGCCAAAGTAGAACTAGTAACAGAAACATTTTTAGAAATATTCATGTTTTACCTCTTTCTATAAAACGTGTTGATAAACACAGTTCTAACTATAAAGGTGATATAGAAATAACGGGGGGTTTTTTAACAAAGGGAAAAATGTGGTACATGTTAGTTCATGCTCACTACTACAATTATTATGACAGCAAATTGGAAAAGTAAGATTAACCTTAAAATACATTTTTAATCCTTTTTAAGAAGGTTATATGGTTATTCAAGTAAAGTAGTATTTAAATTGCTTTGATAAAGGTTATTTAAGCGTCTAAGCCCCGTAATTTTCTTTTTAGCATAATTGTAAGTACCAAAGTAAATATCGTCTGTAACAGCCTTATTTTGGCCAAAAAACCAGCTAATAAATGTGACATTAACTAAAAACGGCAAATTGGTACCGTTGATGACTCCGCTTGCAAACTTAAGACTTCTATATTGCGACTTGAGCTCTGAACTATCAACATAATGCGAACCTTGAATATAATCTGATCCAAAAAGACTCTTATTACGTATCACATCTTTAGTAACAAGATTTTGTGCTAAAGCGGCTCTTTTGTTATATTCATCCGAGTTATTGTAATTAAGAAGAATAGGAAAGAGCCTCTTTGCTGCCTTTTCAGCTTGGGATGCCGCCTGCATTTGAATTATATTTTTTCTAACTTTTAAATTGGGACTACTTAGTGCCTGCTGGAAAGCAAATTTGTTCAAATAAGCTTTTCTATGCTTAATTTTTTTGGTTAAGTAGATTTGCTCATTTTCACTTTTTCTATATCTTTCAGCACTTTTATTTTTTTGTGTCGAAAAATAAAATAAAAAGAATGACATGAGCAAAATTAACAAAGCAAGCAACCCAAAAATATGTTTTTTATCACTTTTTTTCACAATTTTCACTCTCAATTATCATTTTGAGGAAAAGCTATTTCAACTGAGGTATTAAAAGCAGAATTATTTTTAAAGTTAAAATGTGTAGTTATATATGCAATACCACATTTCTTTTCTTTTGAGTTTAGCAATTGGAATTTCGTATAAGCCACAACAGTAATATTTGGTATTTTAAAATCCAAAAATGCAATTTTAACTTCATCATTAGTCTTAGCTACCTTTTTTTTACCATTTGAAAAAGCTATGTTTTCTAGTAATTTCCATCCTTTCTTGCCAAAATATTGAATATACTTATTTTCATCATTTTTAATAATATCTGTAGACCTAGCATCCCCAAACAATGATCTGATTAATAATGTATAAATTGTATTTAACCTTTTTTGTTTTGCTTGTAAATCAAATTTGCCAGAAGTAATTTCTGATAAATTTGTTGTTAAAACTTGAGCCTTTTCTTTAAGCTGCTTTTTTTTGGTTGTTTCCGTGAGATAGAGCTGCTTGTAGTAGTTACTGGAATGTATGTTGTAGCTCACAGAAAAAAATAAAACAACAATAATTACTATTTCAACAGCGATTAATATAGTAAGGACAAAATTACTATTATGCTCATTAATCTTGGTTTTATTCATTTAAATTAGATCCTTCACCCTTAACACTGGCAATAGCACCTGTACTTTGATTTACCGTTACTTCTAGATATCTATTCACGCTAAATTTACCTGCTTTATATTGCAAAAAAACATCGTAAATGTAACTATTATAGGTTTTATCCAGATATGTAGTCTTAATTTGATTAATTACATAGGTGTCACCTTGTTTAGGAGTATTATATTTTTTATTATGTCCGTTTTGGCCATAATAATTAGAACCCGTTTGAGTACTAACGTTGGTTAATTGATTTAATTCATTTAATGGTGTAAGGGAATTATAGTATTTATATATTATTTTCCCCTGCTTGAAATTCAGCTGTTTATAATTAATAGTTGAGCCAGCCGAAGCACCAGTAGCTTTCATAATTTTAAATGCAAAATTTATATCAGCTTTGATATGTTCATTTACTTGCTTTTTAGTTAGGTTTTTACTTCGAGTACTTCCGACATTGTGACTAGAGTGATATTCTTTAAACTTTGGCTTTGACTTAGTTTTACGTATTTGCTCTTGGTGCGCTTGGTCTTTCTGTCTTATTTCTAAAAAATTATAATGTCGATAAATATTTACACTTATTGCTATTATTCCAAGAACTATAATTACTGTTACTATTGCTGCTGCAAGCCATATTGTTAAAAGCTTTCTTGACTTTTTGTATTGCTCAACAGGTTTCTTTGTTTTCAAAGCATACTCCTTATTTTCTTTTAACCGGTCTCGCCCAAATTACTCTGGCATTTTTTTGTAGCAAACTTAGAAATGAATCATGAATATTAGAAATGTGGACATGACTATGATCGTCCCCACCCATTTCAATAATTTTGGTTTGATAGCCTTTGTAATTGCCCTTGATAATAGCCGTATGCCCATTACTACCATTACCAGATCCAACGTTGACGATGATGATATCACCAGGTCGCACACTTTTAGCACTAATCTGTTTTAGAAATTTATGTGATCCCCTAGCATCTTTTTCCATTGTGGCAGTATCGAAAGCGTCATTGCCGACTGCATAACCAGCTCGCTTCATACAAAGCCAAACAAATCCAGAGCAATCTGTAAGTCCATTCTTATTAGGATTTTTCCAACCTCCATAGCTTGACTTAGTATGACCACCATACGTAAAGTAGCCAATTAATTTTTGGGCTTCTGCCAATAATGGTCCACTTTCTGCTAAATCAGCATCACACTCATCATCCCCAGCCTTATCCGACACACTATTACTAGCAGATGTTGCAGCACTTGCTAATAAACTTTTATTAGATTTAAAACCAGAGCCTCCGAAAATACGGTATGCTTTTTTAGCATCACTTTGTATTTGCGCTTCATTAGTCTGACTATCAGAAAGCGCAACGCCTTCATAACAAACAGACCACTGCTTTGCAGCTTCTTGAGGGCTTTTAGCGTTACCCACAACACGACGAACGGAAGAAAAATCATGATGTAGCTCATAACTTGTTAATTTTATTTCATTCTTCAATGTTAAATCTGATACTTTACCTGCATGAATAAACCCACCATTAGTAATTCGATGACCATTTACATTATTGGTAAAGCCTGACCACTGAAATATACCAGCTACACCACCTTTATCATTTATAGCTGCAGGGTTTAATGAACTTTCCCTTACACCAACAGCTACAGCTCCTGCTGCACCAGCTCCAGAAAAGCCCTCTTTTTTTACTAAAAAGTTAAAGAGAGACTTACCAATGTTATATTCCTTAGTTCCTTTTTGCGACCAAGAACCATTTTTGCCTTTAGCTGAGATACTAAAATCAGTCGCATCACTACTACAACTACTGATTTGATCCGATAGAGAGCCACCAGCAACTACTGCTATAATTATAATAAATAATAAAATAGTGAAGATACTGATTATAAATGAGGGTGTCAGTAACTTTTTTCTTATAATTTTTAACACCATCCAAAAAAATAGAATGTCTTAATTAGACATTCTATTTTTTTATGATTTTTATTGGGTTTAATTTCAATATCATTAAAATTGTCTTCTCACTTAACAGATTTGAGAAGACAATTATTTTAAGAGTACTTTTTTTCGTAGTTCTTAAACCATTCTTCTAATTCTTTTAGTTTTGCTTCATCATCTTTTGTATATATATAGTTATTCTTTTTAGACCAATCAGTACGACTTTCTAATGTTTTGTCAGTTCTACAGTAAACGTCCCTTGCATTAATTTCTTGTTTCTTGCTTTCAACTTCTTTAGAATATGCAATTGCTTGTTTAGCTGTTATAACTCCATGATCTAGCCAATCATCTATCTTATTAAAAATATCATACCTCAGATATTTATGAGTTTTTAAATAATCATAAAACAATATATTGATCAGCTCATCAGGTAATTTATACTGATGTTTTAATGCCAACCTTATCAGGTTTTCATACTTATTGTTACGTTTCTTTAGCAAATACAAAAAGTCAGAAGTAGAAGTATTTTCTACTTTATCTAAAAGCCTCTTCTCACTATTACTAAGATTTATATTGTTGCTGCTTTTCCTGCTTTTTCTAATAGCTTCTTTCATTTGATTTGATCTTTTTTTTGTTCGACATTTTCGAGCTATTGTATTTACTATCAGATCAATGTTTATTTTCTTATCATCTTTAAGTAGGGGCACGATTATTTCTACTAGATCAGTTTCCGTAAGATTATAGCTTTCCATACACATTTGTAATTGCTTCTGCTTATGCATAACTTCTTCAGGGGGTACATTATAAAGAGAAAGCTGATAAGTTATAAGTTTCCAGTCAATTCCTCTTTCACGTTGTCTATAAAATGGGTTCACTGTTTACCTCCAGATCTCTAAAAAGATAACTATTTGCTATAAATTCTAGCATAAACGGTCTTGATTAGCAGAGGGACAATCTTTTTATAAAGTTCAATAAAATTTTATAGTTAAGCAGTTATAATACCTCTTAAACTTTTCTCGATACAGTTAAAAATCCATCTGACCTTTCTTTTGGTAATGGTTGCTCAAAGTGTCCTATATTTGGCAATAGGGGAGCTACATTAGAAAAATCAGTCATTTTTATTCCAGTATTTGTTGATTCGCTAGGCTTAACTATTTTTTGAGCATTTTTAGGTAATAAACTGCCGTTTTCACTTGCTTTGATAATTTGTTCCAAAGGAGTACTTGCTTGATTAATATTATCACTAATAGCTCGATACAAGAACACCATTTCTATGTTTTCAAAGCCATATGTGCCATGCTCACGTGTACGGTTAATTGCTATATATCCACTAATTCTATCCGCAGAAACATCATATTCTTGATTAAATTTACCATGAATTATTTGTGGTTCCTTAATATTTTTTCCAGTGGCCGCATCAATATATCTAACAGTTAGTGTTCGCTCTTGTGGTTCATATGTGATCGGATAAGTGATTTGCCCTAATTCAAATTTTATCTTTAGTTTGTTACCCTGCGTTGAATTATAGCCTGGAACATGTAAAGCACTTATTTCTCTTACCTCATGATAATTTCCTTCAATTTGTCTACGTGACCCCAAACTTTTTCCGCTTTGATCTTGAGCTATTAATTCAACAGTTAAACGGTCAGCGATAACAAGCACTTGGTAATTGTGCACTCCGTCAAGGTAGACGTGGCAATCTACACCTTCAGGCAAGTGGAATCCTTTAGGTACATTATGGGATATATCAATTGCTTGTTTATAATATCCCTCTGCTTCAGGCATACCACCAACAAGATTATTGTCTTCATCAATAAATTGAATAAGATATTTCTCCTTATCAACGGTATAAAAGACTGTAACATCTTGAGACTCACTAGTATATTTTATAGAAAGTTTTTTGGTATCTGGAGTATATCCTTTTATATGTGGAAGTTCATACTCCAATGTACTACCCATTGGACCCGGTTGTGTAAAATCTTGAAAGAGATGCATACCTGAATAATTCCCACCTTTAATTATTGTATGTACAGTAATTAATTCTTCTTTAGGCTCGTATGGAATAGGAAAGTGCTTATGTCTATAAGTCGCTTTTATTCTTCCAGAAACTTCACTTACATTACAAATGTAGCCTGGTATATCAGGCATTTCATTTGAAAACTCTTGGCCAGCTTTGCCATAAATAGTAATATTTTGCTGTGAATCAATTTCTTTACCAAATTGGTCTGTTGGAACTAATGTAAAGCTGACATCCGTCGCCTCATACATTATGTTAATGTCTAGACGACTAGCTGGGAACTTACCGGCTAGTTTATCTGTTGCAGAAATAAGCTTATAACCGGGTATATCGGTTATAAGTTTGTAAGGTTTGCCAAAATAGCCTGTCAAAACTTGCGTTTTTTTAATAGTCTCTAATGTGGAATCAAAATAATGAACTACTATTGCTGAAGGATTAGGTTCATATATCATGTTAACAATTATAGGGTCAGCTGCATAAACACCTTTAGCATTTTCCGGAATATTTATCAGTTGATATCCTTCAATCATTTCTCCTTCAATGTTGTACGTTGTTCCAGTTAAGCCTTTATGTTCTTGTGGACTATAACCAATAATTGGTTTATTAGTTTTTTTATCAATGAAATTGACTATTATTTTTTCTTCCTTTGCTGAATAATGAACTAATTCAGTTTGATGCTCAGAAAAATAAGTTTTTTTAAGGGTAGGGAAGGGGCGCTTATAACCAGGGACTTCTGGTAAAGCAATCTTAAATTCTTGCCCCCAATATCCCCTTTTTATTATTTGTTCAGTATTTGTTAGTTGATGATCCGTCTCATCAACTAATATTACATGAACTACAGTTTCCATTTGCTTATAGACAATATTTACATCTTTGTTTTCAAAAGCACTAAATTTTCCTTTTATTATTTTCCTTTCTGATTGATAACCTTCTTTCTCAGGCACATGGATAGCGTACGGGTTGCCAACCAAACCAGAAGCCCTGTAGCTCTTTCCAGCACTGTGCTTGAAGTCCGTGTCAAACCAATAATTAATCATAAACGAAACTGTAGTACGTTTATAACGTAGAACAACATTTTTTGTTATTTTATCAAAATAACCAGTCAATAGGGATGGACTACTTACTAATTCGTAGCCATCAATAGTTGGTAATTTGATAGTATAAGTGTCTCTATATCGTTTTTGATATTCTATAGGACTGTGAATGGCTTTTCCAGTTTTATTAAGAAAACTAACAATAATTTTGCTTTCAACTGGTTCATATTTAATAGTTAAATTTAAATTATCTGGTAAAAATTTCCCTGTTAAATTCTTCGGCATTTTAGAAATTTGGTATCCTGAAAAAACTTGGCTCTTAGGGTTTATATAGTACGATCCACCTGTTTTGCCATGGATAACTCTGTTAGCTAAGACCTCACCAGTTTCTGTCTCATTTGTTAAATTGATGATGCTCGCAGTTGGAGTATATACAATTTGAATGTCCTTTCCAGTATCAGGGAAAATATATTTACGAGAATCGTATGGGCGATAACCCCTTACAATTGGATAGTACTTAGATGAGATAGTTTCTCCTGGTTTTCCTTTAACATACTTTGGGTTTTTAAGATTAATTAATTTTAAATCTTCTGTAACTGGTATTAAATTATAAGTCTTTTCAGTAGTTATGTAGTTTAATTTCACGTACTGTTGAACATTAGTTATTTTATAATTAGCTTTCTTATTATTTTTTAAATGATAACCCGGTATAGATGGCAGTTTGTTCCAGTCAAGTACAACACCAATATTGTCAATAAATACAAAGTCATTCCTAATTTTTTTTTTGTTATAATAAAACGAAACTATGATAGGCTTTGCTATTTTGTTTGAATCTTTTTCTTGGTTAGTCTTTAACTTAAGCTCCTTTTCAACAGTTTGTATATCATTGTCTTTCTTATCGCTAGTTTTTTCTTCTCGAATTTTAGCGGGCTTTTTGAAAACGTCCTTTTTCTTACTTAATTCTTGGCTTTCACCGTTTGCTCGTCTTTTATTTGTAAAAAATCCGCCAAACATTCCCTTTACCATAGATCATTGCCCTCCTGACTAATAGTTAACAATCTATCAATTAAAAAAAATAGTGTGTCTATTTCTTAAATTTGGTCAAAATGGAACAAATTAATGAAAATATCCGTGCAGTTTTAAAATTTAAGAAGAAAATAAAATATCATAACATCACCAAAGTTGGAGGTATGATTTGTGAGAAATAAAATAGAGCCGCTACCAATTGTATTAGAGTATCAAAGTGATCTAAATACAACCATTGCTTTAATTAATATAAATGGTAAAGAATTAACCTTAACCTTAAGTAACACAGAATTGAACAGCCTTGACTTAAATATTCAAAATATAATCCGAACACAAAAATTAAATATCAAAAGTAGTAAGGATAGTGTAATTATTCCTTCAAAACTATACAAAGAATTCAAAACTTTGGCTGTTAAATATCAAAATCTCAGATATAAAAATAAACTTTTAGAACACGAGAGGAAAAGCCAATAATAATACTAATAATTCTACAATTTATATTACTTTAATTAAGTCCCAGAAAAACCTGCTGTTAAGCTATCCTTCAAGTCATTGATATGACCTGTTTTTTATTTTGAGAAATTTATACTATGTATTCAAAAACACTAACTTTCAATTTCTTAAAAGGTATCGAAATAAGTAAAAATAATAATTCCAAAAATAAATATACCTAAAGTAAAATAGAAAAGTTTATTACTTAGCATGATATTTTTTTCACCTTTTTTTCTACTTATCGAATACCCTTTTTCTATTCGCTTAATTTCTTTTATAGTCAAAACATGGATAGTAAAAGAAACAACGGACATATTCAGATTGTCATCCATTACGGAAACTTCAACAGGATAATCCCCAGGCTTTGTATAATTGACTAAACTTGTGTCGTAGACAGCTCGGTTACTAATATCTCTTCCCCTAAAGTCTTTTGCAAAAACATTGAACCACTCATCAACAACATAATTTGCATCTTCATCATTCTCTACCACTTGGACGTATAGATCATATATCACTTGTGGATTTTCAATATCTTCAATGATTAATAAGGGCTTAGAATATTTATTCATTTATAGCTACTCCTCTCGAAAATATAGTACCTTAATTTTTGTTGTTTACATTACTTGTATAAAAAGAGACAAAATTATACTAACTATGAATTCAATAGCTACTTTTTAACGGCTAAGGCGTTAAAATCTTTAGCCTAAGTTGAAAAATTTTTTTATCTGAAACTGCAAAAATAAATAAAGTAGCCCTTTTATCGAAAAAATAATTATCATGTTTTCTAATCAATATTTGAATAAGCTTTATTTATGTAAAAATTGAAAAGGGGCAGAATTAGATATGAAAATTATCAAACTAATTTGGAATTGGTTATGGCTACCGGTAACATTAGTCATGTTAACTTTTGGACTCGTATCCTATATTGCAAAACCTACAACGGTATCTGGTCCTTCAATGCTACCTAATTTAAACAATAGAGAACATGTTTGGGCTTTAATGACAATACCATTACATCGCGGTTCCGTAATTGTATTTGACGCTAATGGAGTTGATCCGACATTAACGACAAAGAAACTCTATGTTAAGCGTATTATTGGAAAACCGGGTGATATTGTTACTTGTAAAAATGGACAAATCAATGTTAATGGACGTCCTATAAAGCAAAATTATATTAAAAATCCAAAAAACACAAATAACGAAAGTTGGAGTTTTAAAAGTCTATCAAAAACAAATAATTGGAAAAAGAATAGAAATTCTATTTATGTACCAAAAAACAAATATTTTGTTTTGGGAGATAATCGAAACATTTCTAATGATTCTCGTTTTTTTGGTTTTGTTCCACGTCGAAAAATATTGGGAGTGATAAAAGTCTTTTGGTGGACACAAAAGTCTAATAAACAGCAAAAAGATAACATTAATAAACAGTGGAAACACTTTTGGTGAAATTACTTTTAAAGTGTTTTATTTTCTTGAAAAGCAAATAAAAAGTTCCCAGTAGTTGTACACTGTATCAACTATTGGGAACTTTTTTAATTATATAAATAGTCTTCTATTAATTATTTTCTTCTAAATTTTGTGGATTTCGTAATTTGAGTTTTAAAGTTTGTCCTGTTCTGAAGGTTAATAAATATCCTTTCTTTTTTCTATTAGTTTTACCTCTTAAACCTCTTTTTTTATTGATCTTGGCTATATTGTCATTGGTTTGTTTTATAGGTTTGCGCCAAAATGTTCCAAAATTTCTAAGTTTTACTGGCGTTCCACAAATAATTACAAGATATACAATTAAATATTCAAATTCATTAAGAAATTTTTTTACAGTTTTTGTAGGATAGCCTGTACTTTGAGAAATCATTTTTACCAGGTCGTTTGTTGCAACAGTTGCATTTTTTTGTTCTAAAGTGCATTTAGATATATTTCTGATATTTTTTTTAATCATACAACGCACCTTTCAATTGTACCCAATTCTTCACTGTTTGCTTTTCGGTACAAAGTAGATTTTGCAATCTGATAGTATTTAGCAGCTTCGTTACGCGAGTGAAATAGATTTCCATTGAGTCTATAAGCAGGTCGGGCAGCTTTTTTTGCTTTTTCGAGGAGCAAATTATTTCGATAACCCAAATTGTAAAATTTTTTAACACTAGAATAAGTTAGGTTATATTGTTTAGATAACTCCTTTAGATTGTATTTATGTATTCCAATGAATACGTATTTTGCATTGGTCAAAGCAAGATATACTCCTTCGTTTAAAATTAACTAAAAAACTTACTAATGTGTATAAATAAGTAATTAGTCGTAATTGTTATTGTCTACAATTTACAGTGATTTAAAAATAAAAGAGGCTTGATTCCAAAAATCGAAAAATTAAAAGATAAAGTTTAATATCTTTTATTCATTGGGTGTCTCCTTTAATATCCTTTATATATATTCCTTTTAATATTCCTTTTAATTAATCCTTTTAGGATTCTATAGGTTCAACGGTATCTAGGTTTTAGGCAGTTAAACCTATAACGTAATGGGAAGTTAGAAGTAACGTAAGAGGACAACTTTGTATCATTAGAAGTAACTTCAGAGGAAATAAAACCATAACGTTATAAGAAAATAGAAGTAACGTGAGGAGATGTGGATAACTCAGTAAAAACAACAGAACTATATTAAGCTGTGGATAAAAAAAGTAATAACACAAAGGGAAATCAGGAAATACTGATTTGATGGGCTTTATAGCCAAAAGATGCGATATTAGCGTTGTTTCAGAATGGGAAAAAGTGTCTTTTCAATAAAAGAAGTAACGTGAGAGGAAAATCGCTAAGCCCTAATTGACGGGTTTTATAGCCAAAAGATGCGATATTAGCATAGTTTCAGAATGGGAAAAAGTGTCTTTTCAATAAAAGAAGTAACGTGAG
>NZ_JBHTMT010000007.1:15383-142932 GCF_042679465.1 Lactobacillus melliventris
AAAAGATGCGATATTAGCATAGTTTCAGAATGGGAAAAAGTGTCTTTTCAATAAAAGAAGTAACGTGAGGGGAAAATCACTAAGCCCTAATTTGACGGGCTTTATAGCTAATGGTTGCGATAATAATAAGGTAAAAGTGTTTTAAGTTTTTATATTTAATTAAGGGCAACGTGAGAGGAAAACTACCAAACACTGATTTGACAAGCTTTATAGCTAATGGCTGCGATAAAAGTAAAGCAAGATTCTTTTGGCTTTTATATTTTGTTAAAGGTAACACTTGAGGAAAAACGAAAGATACTGGTTTGACAAGTTTTAGACTAAATAGTTGCGATAAAATAAATATGATGAAAAATTGCAATAATTTGTTTTTTATTCAATTGAAGTAACTTGAGAATATAGCCTAAAGGACCAATTTAATAGATTTCTTAAAATTTTGGTAGTAAAAGTATGTGATCATGAATTAGCAAAACTGAATAGAAGCAACTTAAAAGGAAAGATATATGTAAAACAAAATTTAAAAGTATGATCAAGCTTTTAAATAAAAGTAACGCAGGGGGAAAGTCTAACTCTTAACCAAGTTATCTTAAATGTAGACGTAGCAAAAACATAATCAGTCATTACTTGTAACATCTATACAACACATGTTACAATAAATAGTATTAAAAAGCCGTTCTACGAGAGGATTAAAATTATGTCTAAATCCAAGGATGAAAAAAAAGTTGAAAATATTGAACTTCTTTCTGAAAAAGATCTTGTTACCAATGCAAAAGACCCTATTGTTGAAAAAAAGCAATTATCTAATATGGTAAAGTTTGGAAATCGAGTAAATGAAGTTGACTTATTTGGTGTGGTTGATACCTTTACTGAGTTTGAAAATAATTTGTTTTATGCTTGTATTAGTCAGATTTATGGAGAGAGCGGCAATATTATCAAATTTAGTAGTCGCAAGGTTAAAACATTAATAGGCTATAGGCAGAATACATCCATGAAGCAACTGGTTAACAAAATTACCAAAGCTTTTAATAAATTTACAAAGATTACGGAAACTATTGAAAAAGAAGATGCAAAAACAGGTCGCAGATACAAAGAAGTAGGAAGTATTTTTGATAAATGTATAGTATTTGAAGATGATTTAGAGTGTTATGTTCAAATTAAAGAAGAGTTTAGGCATTTATTCAATGACGTTGACAGTTGGACTCGTTTTTCACTGTCACAATATGTGCGTCTAAAGGCCAGATATTCAAAAGCACTTTTCCGTCAGCTAAAGCAGTTTAGGACTACAGGTATTAGAAAATTCACCTATGAAAATTTTAGACAGATAATGAAAATACCTGAAACATATCAGACGAACAATATCAAGCAGCGGGTTTTGATTCCTTGTATGGAGGAACTATCACCGTATTTCCAAAATCTAAATCTTACTGTAATCTATAGAAAAGGGCAGCGTGGTAGAAAAACGGCAGCGTATCAATTTACATGGAGACCCGAAGCTAGACTTTCAAAAGATTTCAGGAAAAATACTGTTTTAGAAGAAAGTGTTGCTATTTATAATATTCGTACTAATCCTTGGTTAAATGTGAAACAAAAATGTGATGCTATCGATCGCTACAGAGAGTTAAAATTAGGAACCACTTATAAAAAATATAGATCTGCTCATCGGGGAACTTATTTTTTGGATAATTTTAAGGATCTTCGCAAAAAGACAAGACCAATTCTTATAAGTAGTCACCTTGATTCGGTCTGGAATTATAGCTCAAATAAAGTTCTTGACGTAATTAATTTTTATAGCAAATTGCTTAAAGAGGGAGCGCTGACTGAAGGAGATATTGATGATTTCGTGGCTTTAGAAGAACTTTACTTGCGTAAAAGGCAAAAAGAACTTGAAAAAGCAAAGCAGCAGAGGTTAAAGCCTAGTGTATCTGAGCCTGCTAAAGATACTGTTTTAAGCGCAGTAATTGATTTTACAACTCCAAATAATCGTGATTTTGATGAGGACAGAGTTCACAAGGTTTTAAAAGAGGATGCAGTTAATGTATTTGCGGAAAATAAACGTGGGCAAGATAATCGAAATGAAGAAATAAAAAGTCTATTTGATGATTAACTGAAAAAAATATTTGTTGAATATAATATAGTTTCGTGACTTTATAAGCCATAATCATTTTCTATTTTAAAATTATCTTGAGATGTGAAGTATAAGTTATATTATAACAATAGAAAACTTAAACTTTTATATAGTAGAGTTTTCTATTATTTTTTCTACAAATTATACAAAAATATTTTTCGCACCTCTAATAAACTATTTATAGTTTCAAATGCTATGTTAGTAATAAATTTCATCGGTAAATTATAAACTTTTTTGATATAGAATTTGTATAAAGAAATGCGAAAGAATTTAAAGAATAAATTATTAAAAGATAACAAAGTCAAGAAATACAAGGCGGTATTTGATCGAGTCGGTTATTTCACTCACAAAGATGCAATGCCATCGCCAACAATTTGTTTAAAAAATATAGTTGATGAAAGCTATAACCTAATTGCAGATCACATGTGGTTCAGATACAGCATTAATTTTAGAAAAGTTGGCGAGTTAGAAAAAGGAGATCAACTGACTTTTACAGCACAAACTCGAAGTTATTATAAAGGTCAAGCTCACTCGAAAAAGGAAGATTATAAATTAACAGAGCCCAAAAATGTAAGATTAATTAGTCGTCAACAACTAAAACCACTTCCACATACAAAAAGATTAATTTTAGGTTATGTGCTAAATAAAAACAATGTGAATTCGGAAATCTTTTCAGAGGACTATGTTAGTGAATATCTAGAATGGCTTAAATCTAGAATTTAAGAACAAAGTTAGTGAACAAGTATTATTTAACATAGCTTGACTAATTTGCCGACTGATGCGTCAATTAATATTGATACCCCTAAAAAAGACACTTTGATGATGTGAACCCTAAAATTAGGACACTTTATATTAGCTATTAACTGAGGACTAACTGCCGATATTCAAGCGGAGTTAGTCCTTTTAGTTTGATTTTGATTCTTTTCTGATTGTAATACTCAATGTAGTCTCTGATTGCGTCTTCCAGTTCAGTGAGATTCTTAAACTGCTTTTCAAAGCCATAAAACATTTCTCGCTTGAGTATCCCGAAGAAGCCTGCCATTAACCCATCATCAAGCGAATTGCCCTTGCGTGACATTGACTGGCTAATGCCATGGTTTTTCAGCCACGCTTGAAACTGGGCATTTTGGTATTGCCAGCCTTGATCAGTGTGGAAGATCAAGCCATTCAGTGCCGGATGCTTGTCCCAGGCCTTTCTTAACATATCCATGGTCTGCTTAAGATTAGGGCTGCGGGAAATAGTATAGGAAACAATCTCTTGGGTGCAGCCGTCAATGATCGGTGATAAGTAGGTCTTTTGCCCCTTGAGCTTGAACTCAGTTATATCTGAATACCATTTGTGATTGGGATAAACCGCACTGAAGCTGCGTTTAATCAGGTCAGGCTTAATCGGACCCTGAGTGCCGCGATAGCTGCTGTATTTGTGCCAGCGTTTACTGACTATGCCAAACAATTTCAGCTTGTTCATTAAGTGCTGCACCTTTTTATGATTGACTAATAAACCGCGACGCCTGAGCTCTGCAGTAATGCGGCGATAGCCATAGCGGTGCTTGTGTTCTTCATAGATAGCTTTGATTTCAGCCATTATTTCTCGATTGTCCTGCTCTTTGTCCTTCTTCTTTAAAGTGTAGTAATAATTACTGCGAGATAGATGGGGCAGATTGGGATTGGCATTAATGGCATCAAGAATAAAAGTTACGCTGACTTTAAGCTCGCGCCTTAGTTGGGTAACTGCCTGGGCTATTTCCGCGGCTTGCGGTTCTTGGTCCGCTGGTCGACTAAGACGCTCAATTTTTTTACGAATTCGTTCTCGATTTTCAGCTTCAAGTTCTGCTGGCGTAAGCGTTCGTTCTCTTGCTTGAGTCGATGATTTTCCTGTTTGATCAGCTGTTCTCTTTTGGTCATGGGGCGGTCGTCCTCTCTGCTTGTTAACGATATTATACCCATTTTTACGGTATTCGCGCAGCCAGTTGTACAACATGCCACTACTTTTTAAGCCCAAGTCAATAGACACTCGACGGGCAGGCTCATGTTCAACTATGATTCGCCTAAGGGCCTGCTCCTTAAAATTACTTGTATAAGCAGTGAAAGGCTGATCTAAAACAGCTAGACCGTGACGGCTAATTAAAGCTAACAAGTAATTAATATTAGTCTTGCCAACCCGATAACGCTGACTTAGCTCAGCAGGGCTGATTTGATAATCGTGCCAAAGATGATAGATTTCAACTTTATCTTGTTTAGATAATTTAGACATAAAAATGACCCCCAAATTTGTCCTAAATTTGGGGGTCATATCATGACAAGTGCCTTTTTATTTTTTTGGAATTTATAAGTAGTATTTGAAATGGGAAAAGAAGTAAATTTTTATCTTATATTTTTTTCTTAAATTCTGACAAATAGCCTATAGCAGCAGTGAAAAGCAGAGCTAGTCCAGATCCTAATAAAGAAGTTGAAAATTTTGTATTACCTGTTTGTGGTAATACATTTTCTGAATTATCATCCAATCCAGTATTGGTTGAAGAAGTATTGTCGTAATTATTAGTGCTATTGTTTTTAGCATCCCTGGAAGAACTGCCGTCATTTGACTTGTTTTCTGAATCGTTGCTATTATTTTTATCTGTCTTATCATTACCGGTTATAGCTGAAGAATTTTGACTATTTTCTTTGCCGTTAGTTTCTTTTCCTGGTACATATACAACATCGACTATTTCATCCTGAACCATGTATTGAGGCAGTCCATTATCTAGTATTGCATGTACGTATGGTTTATCAGATAACCACATATATTGACCGGACAGAGTTTTAAAATTTCTATTTTGTAATTTGTAGCCATTAATTTTTGGAGATGCTACATCTTTAAGTCTATATGCTGGTGTACTTAAGATATGTGTGTTTTGAGTGGTAATATTTCCAGCAGTGTCACGTATTACATTAACAATGGCGACTTTTTGATTCTTAGTTTCATTTTGTTCTTTTGGTGTAAGACTTGAGGATGCTACAGTTTCATATTTAACTGACTCAACAACAGAAGTGGCCAATTTGTTTCCAATTCCGTCTACATAGTTAATAGTTCTTGTCAAGGTCTTTACGTTTAATACGGTATAGCCGGCTACAGGAACAGCATTTTGTAATGAATTGTCTGTTTGACTGTTATCTTTTGTATAAACAACATTGATAACTTCATCTTGTGCTAAGTTTGTATAGAATCCCGTTTTAGGATCCGTTGTCTGTGTTCCATCTAAAGACCAGCCTTGTTCAGGTATATTTTTAAATTTGTTATCTTTAAGTTGGAATCCTCGAATAGTAGGAGATGTTACAGCAGTGAATTTAGGTATAACATTTATAGGACTGCCATTAACAATTGCGAAAGCTCTTTTGTCAGAACCGTTTTTAGCAGAAAAAATTTCCCCAGTGTGTCTTTCGATAACGTCAGGCGCTACTAATTTACCATTTTCATCAATAAAATGAATAGTACGTGTTATAGTTTTAGCCTTATCAACAGCAGTCCAATTTCCAGTGTCGATACCATTTTGCTGAGAGGTGACAGTTTCATCAGCGTGCATTACTTGTGTATAGTTATTAATAGTGCCGGCACAAATTAGGGTCACTCCCATAGCGGTGCTGGTGCGTAAAAAAATTTTTCTTGTTTTTGATTGCATATTGTTGTTTCCTCTCAAAAATTATAAATTATAGTTTTTACAAATTAATGATAAAAGGAAATTGAAAATAAGAATTGATAATTCATAATTACCAAAAACCTAAAAAGTTTTGCAAGATTAAGGTTTGTATTTATGTTAATAGAGGTAGCAGCAAGTATAATAATCAATGAATTTAAAAATATATTTCAATGTTAAAAATAATACAATAATATATAAAGATACCATTGTATACTTGACAAAAAGGCCGTAATTTTAAAGCTTATTTAAGTTTTTTAAGATTAGATAAAATGAAATAACTTCGAACTTTTTTGATGAATAAAATAATAATTGAATGATATAATACGCGAGTAGATTGTAGAAATACTATAAATTAACTAGTGTAAATTAAGCAAGATATACTCCAGTTATTTATTAGTATAAAAATTAATGTGTGAAAGATAATTCTACAATCTTCAGCCCTAGGCTTTGCCTAGGGTTTTTCTTTTATTCTTTTAAATTTCTAACTTAGGTAAAGTTAACTTAGTTCTAGCATTAGGAGTAATTGCATTTAGTCCATATACATGATTAAAAATATTTTCCGATAAAATAGGGCGGTTATTTATACATTGGGTATTATCCCAATAGTCTAAATGAGAAATTAAAGGCAACGAATATTGTCCTTTCGGCCAGCGACTAAGTAATAATTTGAATAAACCGAGCGGCACTTCTGATAGTCGTAGTTGATCTATGAATTCTTTTTTATTTAATCTAATTGCTAATTTATGTAAATTAGCATAACTCCGAGGCTTACTGCCAATAGACCACTTTAAAGGCTTAACAAAATTATGACCATAGTCAGGATATTGCTTCAACGCTGCCTTGTTGACAGCGCCAATTTTAAAATAGTTATATATATCAAGATCAAACTGTAATGTGAGCCATCTTAGTTCACGATGAAGTTGTACATTGTTGTTTATTGACGTTCTTGGTTGAACAAGGACCGGAATAGTTGGATTCCATGTTGATGTCCATTTATATAATTTTCTGTATTGATTAAGAGTGATAGCTGTTACGGGTCGCTCACGTGTTGGATAAAGAATCATTGGAGGACAGACATTTGAATCCTTTTTGGTGCTGTAAATTTGTTCATATGTCTTGATAATGGTGTCTAAGCTATGTTCATCCCCAGCAATAATTGGCTGATAGAATTCCTTACGTTCTAACTTATGTTTTATTTTTAATCGTCCCAAAAAAGGAGAAAAAGAAGAAGTGTTAATGTAGCGCCAAATACCATTTCCTTGAGAATTTTTCTTGTACTCAATTTTTAAATCGTTAAGAGAGCTATTCAATAGTTCTTGGTTTTGCAAGATTGTCTTAAACTCATTAGAGGGCTTGAAAGAGACATTCCATTCGGTATTTTCACTAAGTTGACAAATGTACTGGTTAATTGAATTTAAGTAGTCCAGGGAGTAGTTGCTACCCAAAATAAACTGACTAATGTCTATATGTGCTTCGGAAACACCTGTTAGAGCTATTTTTAAGTTATTTGCTTGTTTGTACATTTGATAAAGAAAAAATTTTTTTTCTTTTGTATCCTTTAAAAATGACATTAGGAATTTACTACTAAGTGATCCTAATTTACGTCCAATATTAGTGTATTTAGGCATCCTTTTTGAATACAAAGAGCCATCTGTAATTGCCATAACCAATAAAACATCCCTCTGGGGATGATCTAGCGCATAACTAATATAGTTCAGTATTTTCTGTATTTGAGTATCATTACCTTCTGTTCTATTATCCAGTTCAATAAAAATTTCTTGGCGTCGATCATGTCTTGTAAAGCTAATTACTTGATCTGCAACAAAAGTGTATTGGTGATAATTATACTGGTTTTTAAAACTACTAAAATCGAACTTATTTATATTTATTTGAGGATTACTAATTAAATTAAGATTTCGCCCAATATTATCTATTTTTGCTAATGGGTATCGATAGCTATTTTGTTGGACACTGCAGGATTGGCCAGCTGAATATAGCAAATTATAACTACTAATCGAGGTAATCAATTTATACCTTGTTTTTTTATTTTTTGAGAGTTTAGAAATATTTTCATTACTACTAATTTGGCTCTTATTTTGTAATGTGTGGTTATTAGTATGACATTTACATACTTCAACATAGTTCAGCTTAGTTTCATTTTGATTTATTTGTGTCTCTTTTCCGTTATTGTCATACATTTTCCGATTATTTTCGGCTTTTGATATACAGTTTTGTTTTGGTTCATTTGAAGAAAGAATAAAATCTAGAAACTTTTGCCCATTATTTTCGTATTTTAACTTGTAGGTGTTACTAATTTGTTTTTTACTTTTTTCGGTTTTATCTTTAATTGCTATATTTGCATTTATAGTATTTCGATCAAAATTATTTTTGAGTAAATCATTAGCTTCTTCATGGGACAAATTAATATTGTTTTTTAGCTTTGATAGAAGAGTATTATTTATACCTCCATCTATTAAAGAGTCGAGCAAGATTTTCATTGATAAAGAAATTAAAGTATTCGTATCAGTAACATCTATATTTGATAAAATCTCATAATACTTTGTTAACCATTCTTGTTCTCTAAATGTCAGTGTGCTGTTCATTTTGTTTCTGGTTTGTATCTCTGGTTCTCTTTTCTGGATTAAAGAATGGGCTCGATCATTCTGAATATAGTTCTCTGAAATTTGTTGTTTTAAAAGCTTCTGGTAGCGTGTCTGGTAATTAATTTCTGGATTAATTACTTTGATGGAGCTATCTGGATCAATTAATAGAGCGGATATATCATCAAAAAGAAAATAATTATTAGGAGTAGCATATAAAGAGCATTTAAAAGTCGCTGCATAAATGGCTTGAACTACAACTTCAATAGATTGCAAATTATGACTATTAACACTCACATTAGAATCTGAACTTAAAGAGATGCCTTGTGTTTTTAGAAAGGAGCGGCAACCCTTGGTTGGTATGTAAACTGGTATTGTAATTGCTGATAATGAATTAGTCTTAGGCATTCTATGTTTAAGGAGTAATCCAGAAAATTGGCACCATTTAGCTAAAATAGAACGTGATAATTGTGCAGGATAACGCCGTATTACTGAATAGAGCATATTCAGCTGTTGCAATGATACAAAACCTAAATCACAAATCATGTGTAGCAGAGTTAAGTCATTTTGGTTTAAAGATATAGATCCTTTGTATCTTTGAGAATTGTAAATATACGTAATAATCGCCTTGTCTAATTTGAAATATATATAAAAGTATCACTTAGAGAAAATAATTTGGAGGTTTTTCCAAAAGGCCAGTAATACAAGAGATTATGACTTAAATAAAGAAGATAAAAATTAATTACCAGCAGTTAGTTACTGCAATTAATTTTTGTAATTAAGAAAGAAAAGTAAATGGACAAAAAGAGTGTAAGACAAACATTAATAGATATAGCTTATAAAATGACGCATTACAAAAACTACCATGCTTTTAGAAGAACTTGTACGATCGCACAAATAATATTGAAAGTAGGAATAATATTTGGAATTTTAGGGATGTTCCCGGAACTCACGATTAAGATATTGTCTTTAAACATTTCAAGTATGTGTTTGTTTTTGTATATAATTTGTAATTATTGGAATAATGCTAAAAGTCATCAAATGAAAAAAGATTCTGATGAGGCTGTACAAAAGTTTTACTTTTTTTCTGATGCTAAATGCGGATCTGAAACTTGGCATTTATATGATGGAGATTATGATGTAAACAAAAAGTCTCTTGAAGTAAGTTTTGTGAAAGAAAGAAGTTTTATTAATAACTTTTTTAGGTTAATTCGAAAAAAGCAAGGACTGCTACCTTTGCGCTTTGACGACCTAAAAGCTTTAAGGTATTTGTTGCTTCAACAAAAAAGCAAGAACGGCTATTTAGTCTATGCAACTTTATCTAGTAATGAGGTTATCAATCTATCTAAAGGTGGCATACATTTAAAGGAAATACCGATAAAAAAAAGAAACAAGCCAGGTAGATGGGATTATGCAGTTGCTACAGCAAAATTAAGTAATGCTTTATGGAATTATCCGAGAAATTTCAAGGCTTATTTGATGGAGTACGGTCATAAAGAAAATAAGGGCAATTCAACTATGATAAAAGAATCCAAAAAATTATGATTTTACAGGAATAATTCTGAAAACTAAAAGGATCGTTGATAAAATTAATAGTGTCAATAAAAGAAAATGAAAAGGAGTTTAATATGAGAATTACGTTCTTTGTTAATGATGGGATTTTTACTACAGAAAAGTTTTCTAGTACAAAAGAAGCATTAGACTATTTAACTACTGATATTTCGGAAGTGCTGGTACATGATCTTCCATCAGACGATATTAAAAGTGCAGCAATTATTATTCCAAATGCTGAGGTTTCTATAATTCCAACTGATGGAGAAAATAGATCAAAACTAAATATTGATCCTAAAACTAATTGGAACGAAAAAGATAATCATATGCGTTCATCATGGTTTAATGAAGCCTTAGCTAGACAATATGATTTAGATTCACCAGACAGACTTGTTGAGAATATTGATGGAGAAAAAATATGTCAGGGGTTTATGTCACCCGAAGAAATTCTGCATAGTTTGTTTAAAGAGTCTGATGAGTTGGATAGAGAGAAGCAGTTAATCAAAGACCATCGTGCAAGAATAAAAGGTGGCAAATCTGCACAAGCTTATTTTGAAAAAAATATTGAAAGATTGTATGGTGATCCTGATTGGAAGGACTTTCGAAAAAATTATGACAAGAAAGATAATAGCCATCAAATAGAAGATGTATAATGATAAAGTAAACTATATCAAATTTCATGATGCACAGATTAAAACTGTGGAATTTCTAAATAGAAATTAAAGATAGTTTATTTCAGATAGCTTCAAATGAGGCATGAATAATTAGCAAATGTTGATCTTAAAGGTCAAACGAAATGAGCAAAATAGTAAGTAAAAAGGGAACATTGAGCAATTTCAATGTTCCCTTTTTTATACGGGAAGGTTGTGATTACAAGGAAAACGACAGAAGAAAAATTAATTAGGGAAATAGAAAATGAGGAAAGGTATTATGCAAAACAAGGTAAAAATACTTGCAGTAAATTTAGAAAATGAAAATTTAGCTGATGTACTAAAAAGATGCAGTAACTCAGTTTATGAAATTGATTCAGATCTATTAGAAAAAAGAACAGAGAGCTATACTACTAAAGGACTATCTAGTATTACTTTAATTGGAAATTTATCAAAAAATCCAAAGCCAATGGTTGACCCAATCAAGGTCAAAGAAGAAAAGGTTGATAGCAAAAAAGAAGATTATGTAAATAATAAGAATTACATTTATTTATCAGAGTTTTGCTATGAAACCAATGTATACTGGGACAAACAAGAAGGGCAGCGTCATGCTATTAACAACTATATAAATTTGATTTTTTGTACTCGAGGAGCTAAGTATGCGATTAAACATTATCGGCAAGGGGATGGATTGATAGTTAATGGCTATCTAAGAAGTAATTTAGAGGTTAATCCTCTTGATAAAACCAGAAAAATTAATGTTCAATATATGGTTGTTACCAGCTTTTCAGCTAATCCCGGAACACATATACGAAAACAAATTGAAGATAAGTTTTTTAATGAAAAGTTTGAAACTAAGTATCAAACAGTTAAGGAAGTTTTAAATGACAGGAGCATATCAAGAGAACAACAAGACAAATTGCTTATTGCGTTAGCAAGAAAAGAATATTGTTTGAGTGATGAGCAAAAAAATAATTCTGAAGTTAAAAATAATAATAGTGAAAAGAAAAAGAATCAAAATACAATTGAAGAAGAAGTTAATTCGGACAAAAATGTTGAAACAAGCAAAATTACTGTTGTAAATGATAGTTTACTAAGTAGAGCATTTGAAGATGAATTTTGAAAAAATGTGAATAGAAAGTAAAAAGGCAAGTCACTTATTTTGATGTGAACCCTAAAATTAGGACACTTTATTAGCTGCTAACTGAGGACTAACTTCCGATATTCAAGCGGAGTTAGTCCTTTTAGTTTGATTTTTATTCTTTTCTGATTGTAATACTCAATGTAGTCTCTGATTGCGTTTTCTTGCGTCTTCCAGTTCAGTGAGATTCCTAAACTGATTTTCAAAATCATAAAACATTTCTCGTTTCAATATTTCGAAAAAGTCTTCCACTAACCCATCATCAAGCGAATTGTCCTTGCGTGACATTGATTGGCTAATGCCATGGTTTCTCAGCCAAGCTTGAAACTGGGCATTTTGGTATTGCCAGTCCTGATCAATATGGAAGATCAAGCCATTCAGGGCCGGATGCTTGCACCAGGCCTTTTTTAACATGCCCATGGTCAGCTTAAGATTAGGACTGCGGGAAATGGTATAGGAAATAATCTCTTGGGTGTAGCCGTCAATGATAGGCGATAAATAGGTCTTTTGCCCCTTGAGCTTGAACTCAGTTATATCTGAATACCATTTGTGATTGATTAATAAACCACGACATCTAAGCTCTGCAGTAATGCAGAGATAGCCATAGCGGTTCTTGATCCGCTAGTCGACTAAGACGCTCAATTTTTTTACGAATTCTTTCTCGATTTTCAGCTTTAAGTTCTGCTGGCGTAGGCGTTCGTTCTCTTGGTTGAGTCAATGGTTTTCCTGTTTGATCAGCTTGGTCATGAGGCGGGCGTCCTCTCTGCTTATCAATGATATTATACCCATTTTTACGATATTCGCGCAGCAAATTAGGCAACATGCCACTACTTTTTAAGCCCAAGTCAATAGATACTCGTTCAACGGGTTCATGTTCAGCTATGATTTGCCTAAGGGCCTGCTCCTTAAAATTACTTGTATAAGCAGTGAAAGGCTGATCTAAAATAGCTAGACCGTGACGGTCAATTAAAGCCAACAAGTAACCAAT
This sequence comes from Lactobacillus melliventris, assembly GCF_042679465.1. Lineage (NCBI taxonomy): Bacteria > Bacillati > Bacillota > Bacilli > Lactobacillales > Lactobacillaceae > Lactobacillus > Lactobacillus melliventris. Next base: position 28,113 of record NZ_JBHTMT010000007.1, read on the forward strand.
ATTAGATTTGCCAACCCGATAACGCTGACTTAGCTCAGCAGGGCCGATTTGCTAATCATGCCAAAGATGATAGATTTCAATTTTATCTTGTTTAGATAATTTAGACGTAAAAATGACCCCCAAATTTGTCCTAAATTTGGGGGTCATATCACTTTGATTATGAATTTTATACTGATGGGCTATTTATAAAACTCAAATATAAAAGGGATCCCACTAGTAAAAAGCAATTAAGCAATAAAAACAATATGCTCCATTCTTTTTAAATAGTTGGTGTAACCAAACAGAATATTTCTGCTCCATTAAATTAATGTAAAATATGCTAAATTGAATGATACAGTATTATCTACTTTAACTAGGTAATATGATTTTGATAGTTTGTCGGCCATGATAAAGTTAACTAGATTGCTGTAAGCTCTTCTTAACACTAAAATATTGAGCAAAGTAGATATAAATCATATCTATTTTGCTCATATTCTAGTTAGTTATAATAAAAACACAGGAAGTAAGAATTTTTATGATATCTGTTTTCTGTACGTAAACTTTAATTTATCGAAGTACAAGCTAGTAAAATGAATGAAAACTAAAAAGTCCGTCCCAATAAAAACTTTAGCGAATTGTGGGGCGGTCTTCTTGATTTTCTAATTTCTATTATGGTATCGATGAATAACATTAAGATAAAATTTTACAGCTGATACTGTAGGCTGATCAGACTTAATTTTATTCTACGTTAGCTGTTAAACTTTCAATATAGCTTTTTTAAACTTATGCTGATAATATCAGCTTTTTTATTTTGTTATTGCTTTTAACTAAACGTAGTTCGTAATCAAAAAGTTTCTTCATTTCTTGATTTAAATTATGGGCAATGAAGACTACACTAGCATTAGTTTTCATGATCTTTTGTAAAACTTTTATGGTTGCCTGTGCGTCAATCGCACTAGTTCCTTCATCAATTAGAATAATTTTGCTTTGATGAATTAATGCACGTGCTAAAACTATTTTTTGTCTTTGACCACCAGATATGTTCAACTTGTTTAAATCAATTATTGTTTGCAAACTTAGCTTTTGCTCATCGACATCTTGCTGTAGCTGCATGTCTTTGACTAATGTCGGTACCATTGGCGCTATGCGATCGTCAAACATTGTTATGTTGTCATTTATGCTAACAGGAAATAAGATTGCATCTTGAGGTAAGTATCCGATTTTACTTAAATCAGGATGAGTTAAAGTGCCTTTTTTTCCTCGGTAAATCACACGACCAGAACTAGGCCTTAGTTCACCAGCCAGAATTTTAAGTAAAGTTGATTTACCCACGCCAGACTCGCCAGTTAATAATATTTTTTGACCAGGTTTAACTTTAATATTAGGTAATTGTATGCTTTCGCCATTCGGGAAAGCTATCTGCAAATTGTCTGTAACAATTTCATCTACTTCTTCTAAATCTGAATTTGATTCTTCAGGCTTAACAATTGGTGAAGCCAAATTTTCAATTTGCCTATTGAGGCTAGAGGCTCCTGCCATGGCTCCTCGAGCCTCTGTGATCCATTCAATACCGCTACTTAAATAATATTTGAGATCACTGACTACTGAGATTACGCCAAAAGCAATTTGCTTGGATACAATTAGATATCCAGTCACAGCATATAGCACTAATAACATAAACTGAGCTGCAATTTCGTTAACGACTTTAAGGCACTGCTTGATTCCAGCTTCTTTAACATTGGCATGCTCTAATTTTCGTGAAGATTTGCTTAATACTGCAAAAAGGTGACTACCTGAAAAATATCGTTGTAACTCTTCTATGCCAGTCAGCCATTTACTTATTATATCAAGATACTTTTTGTTATTATCAGAAATAGCCATTATTGCTTTTTGTAATGGCTTCTCTGTTAATTTTGGTAAAAGTAAGGAGATGATTACCATTAAGGAAATGACAACTAGCATGGTCCAATGGATGGAAAATAACATAACCAGAGCAGAAACAACATAACCTAAGCCGCCAATTAAACTCATAAAAGCGTCAAGATAATTTTCTTCACTTTGGATTAAGTCATTTGTCAAAAAGTTCTGTATTTGAGCAATTGAATATTCTTGTTTGGTGTAACAGAGGTGATTAATTATTTTAGCTCTTAAAATTACTTTATATCGCTCTTTTTGTTTGGCTAAAAGATAGTCAAACAAATATTCTACTATGTAACTAACTGCTAGCAAAACAAAATTAAGTGCCGTTAGTTGTAAAAATTTGGGCAAATTAACTTGTTGGATAGCATCGACCTGATATATTCCAACTTGTACGGTTAACAAGGATAAAGCAGGTACTAATAATTGAACAATTATAGTGCTAATAAAAATTAGTGGGTTAACATGCCAAAAATCTTTTATCTTCATAATTCCCCCTTCACGCTTAACTCTTCAAGTTAATCTGATAGTCAAATAATTTTTGTACTTCAGGTCGCAAGTTATGACCAATCATGACCACTGTCTGCTTGCTTGCTAGCAATGACCTGATAATCGTGGCACTAGTTTTGCTGTCAATCGCGCTAGTTGGTTCGTCTAATAGTAATAGATCTTGGCTTTTTAACTTAGCTCTTGCCAAAATGATTTTTTGTTGCTGACCGCCAGATAGGTTGGGAGTATCCATATTAATTGTCGTATTTATGCCTTGCGGAAATTTTGCTAAATCATCAGTTAATTCAACCAAATCTATTACATGATTTATTTCCACTTCAGAATAATGCTGAAACATTGTCACATTATTTGCAATTGTATCAGGGAAAAGCATGCCGTCTTGAGCGACATAACCAATCTGTCTGTAGTCAGGCGTAATCAGTTCATTTTTTCTATTATAATATTTAATTGAGCCAGCTGCAGGCTGCAATTTGCCTAAGATAGCCTTAAACAGTGTTGACTTGCCGGTACCTGAATCTCCACTAAGCAGGACTTTGTCGTGCGCCTTAATTGTAAAATCTGGATACTTTATCTGATGCCCACCGTAATTTATTACCAAATTTTTTACACTGAAGGCAACAGGAGCAGCACCTTCTTCGCTGTCTGTTTCAGTATTATCTTGAGTTAATGAGTAAAGCTCGTCACGCAGGTCCTGTGTAGCCTTTATCTGAGTAATAGAATCAATTATGTCCCATAATTCATCAAAAATTGAAGCGGCAAAATTACTTGCAACAAGCCAACCACCGAAGTCTAGTTGATGGTGAAAGAAAAGTAGTCCACCCCAAAGAATAATACCAATTTGGCCAAATGAATTGCCTAATCCATTTAGTCCGTCTGCAATACTCATGGCCTTTTGCTTGTTTTTGTTAGCATTGGCAAGAGTAGCACTATCCTGTTTAAGTGCAAGCTGCAAACGATTAACTGCATGATAGCGACGCAATACATTTAATCCACTGAACCACTCAGCAACTGTTTTTAAAAAGGCGGCATTTTTTTGAGAGGCTGTCTTAGTTGCTCGCGCAGTAGCTTTTTTGGTAAATTGTGGCAGATCAAGTGCTATGATACAAGTGATTACTGTCGCTAAGACAAGTGACCAATGCATAGAAAATAGCACACCGACTGACATCAGGAGCATTAAGGTGCTACTTAAGATAAGAATCCAGGGTTTGGCATATTCATCTGTCAATATCTTCATATTATTATTTAAAATGTTCTGCATTTTGGCAACTTTACCATCGCCATTTTGATAATAATGATGAATAACCTTGTCTCTAAGCATATGGATATATTGCTGAATCTGTTTGTTAAACAGATATGTACTAGTAGCTAAGAATATGCTGCTTACGATTGCAACTAATATTTCAACACTGCACCAATACAAAAAAGTTGTTAGATCTTTACGGGTTAAGGCGTTTAATGCGTACCTAAAGAGGTATGTTGTTATAGTGCCTGTATAAGAATAAAGCAGGTAAATAAGTAGCAACAAACTGCCTCGTAAAATGTTGACTTTAAAAAGGTTTTTAAGTGACATTGCAAATCTCTTTCGAACATAAAAAAACTATTGCTATATGCTAACATATAGCAATAGAATAATGAAAATCATATGATTTTTTAATTATTACGAACGATGATGTGCAATAGCATCTTGAAATAGTTCTTCAAAGTCAACTTCTTCTACATTGACATCTTGTGAAACTTGTTCTGACATATTTATGCGCCTCCTTTCTACAAATGTTTATAAAATTATAACCTATTTTTAATTATTATATATTTTAAGTTTTTTAAAGTCAATACTTATATTTTTTTCAGAAAAGGCATCTATTTTAGTTATTATCTGAAAAGCTTTTAATGCCATGAGACTAGCTATAATAGTATTAGTGAAACTTAAGCTAGCAACAGTTTGAGAAGGATATTCAAGTACTTTAAGTTCCGAATTACTGGTATTAGTTTTGTTTTTTTCAGTTAATAGCTTAATATTTCCTAAATCAAATCCAACACCACCAGAAATTATAGGAATCTTTTGAACACTATCATATAATATTTTTTCGATGTCTTTTGGGGTATCAGCTGCGTTAATAATTATATCGACTTTGTTTTTTTCAAGTATATTTGCAATATCTTTTTGGCATGAAATAAATTGATTATATGTTTTTATTTTTGCTTCTTTATTTTTATAAAGAATATATTTTTTTGCTATATCTACCTTTGGTTTACCTATGTCCTTTGGAAAATAAATAAATTGTCTATTAAAATTACTAATTTCAACTTTGTCAGCGTCGATTAAAACAAAATTTTTAATACCCAGACCAACTAAATTTTCTATAATGACACTTCCAATTCCACCAACGCCTAGGACTAAAATTGAAGATTGATCTAATTTTTTTTGCAGTACCTCAGCATTTCCAAATTGTGATAAGAAATATTCTTGTTTTTCTACTGGTGTATTTTTATATTTACCCTTATAATCATATATAAGGTGGTTTTTAATTAAAATGTCTAAATATTTCAAGGGAAATTTCATTTCTCTTATTTTTTCTTCAGACATGCCTGTTTTTAAAAGATGTAGTGTTGAATAAATTTGTTTATCGTATGGGAATGATACTTTCTTTCTATACTTTACAACTATTCGGTTTTTTTCTTGTCCAACTAGGGCCTGTTCTACTAATTTAAGCATTTTTTCTCCTGGAGATAAATTTCATGAATCAAAACTCTTTAACTATTGAATTAGATGAATTTCCAGAACTTACTGGAATTTTTTCATCATATGAATTCAATGCAAGACTAATATACAAATTATCTTATTACACATTAGGTGATTTTAGCAATGATAACGTCATTTATAAAAACAAGCGATATTACATAACTATAGACAATAAGTGGCTAGACATGAAAATAGATTCTAAAAATTTTATTAAAGTTTTAGAACACTTGTTATTTGACTTAAAAAATTCAAATTCCATATTTCTTCAAATGGCTTATCAGCTTTCTCATAAACCTCAGCATTTTTTTACGTTTGTCTCACACAAGATATTTACAATAAACTCTAAAGTAATGATACCAGGGCTGAGAGAGTATTTGCTACAAAGTTATTTTATAACTCCTGTTGACTCAAACTACTCACCTTTGGCTCAAAAATATATAATTCAAGAAAATAAAAATGAAAAGAAAGTAACACTTGTTTTAAATAAAAAAGCTTGCTTACCTGAGAAAAAAATAAATTTTATTATCAATAAAGATGTTGATCACACTGTAGAGTTAATCAAAAATGGTATTATTGATATAAGTTCTTCAACAAATTACTGTAATTACACAAATGATAATGGCCTTAAAAGATATCATCAATCTAGTAGTCTCCTTTATTATTTCTCGACCAAAAATGACAAAGAATTTTATTTGCTGAGGTCTTTAATAAATGACATACATAGCTTATATTTACAAAAGTTTAACGGTTTAATACCTGTTACTTCTTTTTTGTATGATTTAAGATCTCAAACAAATATCCGACATGATACTGTAAAAATGCAAGACAATTTTTCAAACAAGAAAGTCACGATAGCTTATTCTAACTACCAGCAAAATAAAGACATAATTTTTTGTTTAAAGACAATATTGATTGACAAGGGAATACCTTTTAAACTTGTTGAACATGAAACTTTAGAATCACTTACATCCGATAATACATCTGATATAAAATTGCTAGTGACATATCGTGATTTTCAGCATTATGGAGCTTCCATCTTATCTTTACTTTCAATAGTCAGGAATCCTCAGAAGCTTTTACAAAGCTGGTTACTTGATGATACAGACAATATCATAAAATATTCTAACCAACAGAACAGATTAGTCCCTATTTTTAAAGGAACACAAATATATTTAAAGAGTAGAAAAGCTAATAATTGGGATTATGATTCAAATGGTTTTTTACAAAAACATAATATTCGTATTGACGCAATATAAAAAAGCAGAAAGCGATTGATATTCTTTAGATGATTTACAAGATAATGAAAACTGTAAACTAAATAAAAAGGCTTGTACTCCAACATTTAATAGAAGTACATGCCTTTTTGTTAGAGCTAATATTTATGTGGTCTGTGATAAACTGACTTCATTGTATGCTGATTAACTTCAGTTAAAGAAGGGGTACTTGTATGATTCCCTATATTTATCAGCTCAGAAAGTATTTTTTTAAAAAAGGGATATATTATTTTAGGACCATTAACTATTAAACTTTCCTTCTTATCCTCAAAATTTGCCATACTATTTGTGAATTTTAAAATTGCCCTTCCTTTTATGGCCAAGAAAGTTTTATTATCATCTGAAAGCGTATTATCAGTAATTATAATGTATCCTTTTGAATTATCTTTATTAATGCTATAACTCATAGTACTGTTATAATCACTTCTGTTATAAGAAAGGTCCTTGAATTCTGAATTAGTCTCATAATGGTGATATTTAATATCTATAATTTCATAGTCTACTATTTCAATAGATGGCTTAATACTTAAATTTGTCATGCCCTTACCTTGTTCCTCTAATACGTTAAATTATGATACGATGTTTTGACAGATATCAACTATCAGTAGTCGTTACATTATAATTTAGCTATATAATTTTTTAAAATATTTATTTGTTATTTGAAATCTGTTATAAAATTATTACTTTTGTTAGAGTATTTTCTATAAAGATATGCAATGATTATAAGATGTTTTTATCAAAAAATTAATCTAATGTCAAGAAAACTAATCATCGAAATTGTTTTAATTAAGTCTAAATAGTTTCTTATACATCTTATTTTTAAAAGAAGAGAAGTAGATTAAAGGTTATTAAAGACTTAAGCTTATTGAAAAAATCTTTCAAAAAATGATAAAATAGTTAAAATAAGCAAGTAGATATTAGAATAAGGAAAAAGTTAAAATGAATAGTAATAAAATGAGTATTTATAAAAGAGCTAGTTTTGTAATTGATATGGCTAAAGTAGCCGGGGCTGCCATTGCTGCCAAAAAATTATTTAGTAAAATTCCAAATTCCAAATTATTATTTTCAATAAAGTCCCAAAACGATATAAATATCTTAAAATATCTATCAAATTATGTTGATGGTTTTGATGCTTCATCGTACAATGAATACATTTTATTAAAAGAGAATAACTTTTCTAATAATATTAGTATAACTGGACAATCATTTACTCCTCAGGAAATTTTGCATATATATAAAAATGATGATGAATTTATTTTTGGTTCACTAAATCTGCTAAAAAATTTCATTAAATTGATCCCAAATACAAAAGAAATAAGAATAGGTCTCAGAGTAAAAACTCCTTATCTTAAAATGTTTGGTGTGGAATTAAATCAAGATCTGCAAAGATTGTTAAAAGAAAATCCAAATATTAAAGTTGATGTTTTACATGTCCACTATATCGATAAGCAAGTAAAGAAAATCAATGCCGCGACTTTTAATTGCTTGTTAGACTTTGCCATGTTTTTCAAAAATAATAAAATGAATGTCCCAAGAATAGTTGATTTAGGAGGAGGCCAAGATGAATTATTTCCTTTTAAGGCTGCTGATACTTATTTTCAACAAGTATTAGATTTCCAAAAAAACTATGAGTCTATTATATCCCAATTGCCTACAATTATTTTTGAACCCGGTTCATTAATATCTGTTGCGTCGGCAGACTTAGAAGTAAGCATAATTGATATAAATTATAATGATTCTACTTATAAGGTAATTGTCAACGCCTCTAAATTTAATTTATTACCGTGGTGTCAATTACCGCAGCTTAAAAAAATACACAAAGATGGTAAACAAGTTAAAATAAAAGTTTATGGCTTTACTAATTACGACGGTGATTATTTTGGAGAGTATATTGTGCCTGCAAGCATTGTTAAATTAGGTACCAGATTGATTTTTTCTAATGTAGGAGCATACTCAATTAATATGCAGCGACATTTACAAATGTTAGATGGTCCGGAGGTGAAATATATAAATGAAAAGTAACAATTCCTATTCAGATGAAGTGAATCGGTTAAGGAATATAGCAAAAGCGTTCAAAATAGACTATAATTTCAACCTCATAAGTACAAGTGATTACGTGAATATACATAAATTTGTAAAAGACATACGTGCACAAATTATGCAAAAGGAGTTTTCCGCTTCTATAGATAGAATGAAATCTCCTGAATTTAAACATGGAAAAGGTATATCTCAAAGTTATTTTTCCTATGAGAGAGCCTATGTACCTTATAGTATAGAAACTCTCATTACTAAGAGCTTTAAGTCAACTAAAGTAAGTACTTTTATTACTAGATCAGGGTTATCTAGTATAGACTTAGCTTTTCAAGTATCAATTTACTTTTTACATTCGGTAAAAAATAAATTGAGTTCAGTTTCATTCTATAATTACTTTGAAACTGAATCATTAATATATCCAAAAGAACATTTGGGGTTAATCAAAAATCATAATAGTACAAATTTTGAGAAATTTTTAAGGCTAATTCTTAAAAATGATCCAGAAATTATTTTTATTGAAAATCCTCTTGCTATTCCAAAAGTTGGAACTTTTAATGAGAGTAGATTCCTAAATACTATTGAAAAATTAAATCCTAAGAAATTCAGAATTATTATTTTTGATTCAACTTTAAAGGGCCCTCTTAATAATCTAGAGTATTTGCTAAATAAGCTTCCAGGTAGTTATCTTATTATAGATATAGTTTCAGGTATAAAATTTTATAATTTAGGCTTAGAGCTGAGTAATTTAGGTATAACAACTATTTGGTGCAAAGATGATTATATAAGAAATCAATTTAAAGCTAGGTCAAAAGTATATAGGGCTATGACCGGACAAACCATTGAAGCTGTTGAAGAATCATACTTATATCCAATATTTAAAAACTTAAAGCTTGTTAATGATCATTATCAAGCTATTTTGAGAAATTCATTAGTGTACCAGAAACAACTTTATAAATCTGGTATTATTAACAAGTTATTACTCACACCTATTGTCACTATCAATAATCATTGGTCTGGTGAACAAGTAAACAATACGATCCATAGTATTCATGATAATTTAGAAAACCGTGGTTTGAATTTATCTACTGGTGATAGTTTTGGGTTCCATCTCACTCGGATACAAGATATACACACTTTTGATAATAAGCACTGGATTAGAATTGCACCAGGAAGTTTTTATTCCGAAGTGGACGATTATATTATTAAATATTTAATCAAATATAGTAAACGAACATATTAGAAACTAATGTAAATAAAATTTCTTGGATGAATAATTATCATGAAGTTAATGAGTATGATTCATATCTATTTTGCTTATATTTTAGTTAGCTACAATAAAACACAAGAAGAAATATAAATAATCCATCAACTTTCACTATTAGATATTCAATCATAACAAATATATTTAATTTAAAAACAATCACTAATGTTCTAGATTAGTGATCGTTTTTGGGATATCTAATAATAATTTATCGATATTCGTCGATCTGTTTACTACACTTTTTCTCTTTGAGTAAACATTTTTTACATGTATGCTTTTGTCTTCTTCAATATTGCAACTACTTTAAATGATATAAGTATAATTAAAATGTTGTTGATAAGTTTAGCAAAGATAATGGAAAGTGCATACCATTACTATCAGTATTAACAATTGCGCCTTAAACGTCTTTCCAAAGAAAAAACCAGTAACTAATAAGTTACGGGTTTAAATCAAGTTTTTCTGTTGCCAGCCAACTATCTGGAATATATCCAGCTTGATATATCTGGTTTTCAAGTTGCTTGATCAACTAAAAGGAAGTATTATTCTTTCAAATTTAGAGTAGCACAGGCTTTTATAAATATCAAATAAAAACACAATGTATTGTTTCTGTATTACAATTTCAATTACTTTAAATGAAATTGCTTATTAATATACATGGTTTTATTTTTTATTGCACTAGTTTATTTATACTGATTGAATAAAGTCAAGTAAGATAAAGACTACTTTTGTAAGTTTCCTTTAGTAAGATACTTGTCATTAGAAGTGATGGCTATCATTTTTTGAAAAACGTTCCTATTTGATATGACCCCCAAATTTAGGACAAATTTGGGGGTCATATCATTTTGTGGCTTGCTTTTTTTGTATATAAGTTAACGTCAATTTTATAGTTTCTGGAAGAAATAGATAAAAAAAGCAGATTGAAATTATGATTGGTTTGTCAATCAGTAGGAGAAAGTAGGTTTAATGTTGATTAGAGGACAAAAATTTGATATTGCTTCTATACATAAAAAAGAGACTGAAAGCCTTGCAAATTATTATGCCAGTGATAATCCATTCTTAAGTGAAGGAATAGAATATTATGCAATAGTTTTTAAAGAGTTTCTATATAATCATGCTGATCCTCAATTCTTTTTAATGAATTTAGACAAGCAAAATAACATTTTAAAAAAAGAAATGGATAAATTTCAAAAGGCAATGCAGTTCTCTTTTAACAAAGGCCATAAAACTGGATTCCTCATCTTATTAAAGAATACAAAAGATAATCAAGTATATGATGCAGATTACTTTTCAAATCCTAATTCACTTAGTAATTTTTTATATTCAATTGATAAAAGCTTTGGAGATACCGTTATAAGTAAAAATCTTAATAGAGATGCAAATACAAGCTTGATTAATTTTACTTTGCAGAATTTTGTTGAAGGTCGTAAGGAAGTCGAGAAATTAAGTAGAATTTTTTTTAAAAAAGGGATAGCAGTAGCCTTTGAGCAAATTAGAGACAATATTATGCAAACCGATTATCAGATCACTGGCTACTCTAGAATGCTTTCTGTTCCTTATAATCAAGATTTTATTGTTACACCAGCATTTAAAGGAACTTTCTGTTTTGAAACTCCTAATTTTGAAGAATGGGATATTTTTTGGGACGCAACCTATGATATTAGTTATTCAAATACATTGGTTGCAAAAGTTCTTGTTCATAGTTTAACGATGGCCCAAATAAAAAAATATTCACAAATTAATGCAAGTGCTTATAAAATGCTTCAATCCGTTTTAAGAATAAATAATTATAGAGAAGAAGATTTAATTTTTGTAGTTGAAATCAATTTTGCACTCATTAATCCAGCTGATACATCTAGACTTTTAAGAAAAGCTGAATACCAAGCTCTGAGGGTAGCTATTGCTAATACAATTAGCCGTAAATTACAAAAATATCATGTTGATGAACAGCACATTCTTCTAGTTCATTCATAACACGAAAAAGAAAGGAGTGTTTGAATGAGTTTTACTATATTGTTAGGAATGGATGATGAGACTGCAGATATATTTAGACCAGGTTTAATAAAATATTCAAGTTCACTAGAAGTCATAGAAAAAAACGTTTCAATTTTTCATAATGCTAAGCAAGCTATTAAATTAATTAATCCTTTACCTGACATATTTTTGGTTTCGGCCAATCATATTAGGTTTGATTCAAATAAATACCAAGAAGAGCTTTTAAAAGGGTTGTTAGATATTAAGATGGACGAAATTACTAGTGAGGTCCGTTTGGCTGTCCAAATTGATGCTGAACCTAAAGATCCATTTTTACGTTCATTAGCACTAATTCAAATTCAAGACATTTTTTGTGGCACTGATCAAAATCCGGCTGGTTTTAATATGGCTAAATTGGCAAAGCAGCTATCAGTCAAAGCAAATATTAGAAATATCCAAAGTTTTTTGACTTTTGGAGGTTTAAAGATCGGTAGTCAATTACCTCAAGACGATATTCTAATGGGGCGTATTAAACAACTAGAAAAAATAGTTAAAATTTTGACAAAAGAAAAAAATTTTTTACAGTCAAAGTTGGATATAAATAGTATTCCCCAAAAAAATTATGATGAAATACTAGCTAAATTAAGAGAAATCAAAAACTGTAAAATAACAGATCAAGCAATAAAAGATTTATTCGAAAAACTCATAAAAATAAGTCAAAATAAGCAGGATGATTTGGATCATATATTCGCTCTGAATACAAAGTTAAATAATTCTATTATTGACCTAAATTCAGAAATAGAACAGTTAGAAACTAATATGCAGGAAAAGCAGGGACAAGAAAAAAATATACTTAACAATCAAAGAATTTCTAAAACAATGGTAATTCCGCAAAGAAAGAAAATCAAAAAAAGTAAGTGGTTTCTGCTTATACCCGCTGTATTAATTTTGACACCCGGTCCAGTCTTATTAAATAAAATTTATAGTGACTTAAATCAAAGACAGCAAAAGAGTGAAAAGCCGATATTTTCAAGACTAATAAGTTTAGGTAACTATGAAAAAGCGGCTCAATATTATCCACAAAAAATTATCAAAATTGAAGATCTAATGTTAAAAGATAAAAGAATTCAAGACAAGTATAAAATGATTCAAAAAATACTCAAGTACTCGAAAAATGATGTAATTAGATTGGACTATGAATATTTCCAGGGAAATTATCGAGGAGCAGTACATATTTATGAAAAGTCGTCAATTCCTCAGCTAACTAAATTGACTAATACAAGAAGGATAATGGTCGCTTATTCCTTAATGAAAACAGGATCAATTAAAGAGGCTAAAGATATAGCTGAACCATTAAATAATCACCAATTAAATAAACGAATTATAGCGTATTCAAAATTTTTAAACGCAAATAAAATTTTAAATAATAAAATTCGAAATGGGGACTTAACACAAAAAGAAAAAACAAAGGCTAAACAGCAAATCAAAAAAAATCAAAAAGCAATGGAAAAAATTTAAAGGAGCTATAAATGAGACCAAGAAATAAAGAAAAAGAACTAAGAAAAGATGATGTTAGGATAAAGCCAAATAAAATTCATAAACCAACCGCTAAGCCAATTTTAGACACAAAAAAGCGTGCTTTTAGCCAATCAAAGGCTCATATTCCGGATAGAAAGATTAAAAACAAAAAAGATAAATCAAGCTTATCAAAAAGTGCCAAAATAAGCTTGGGCATAGGAGCCACTACAATTATAGGGGGCACAGCATTTGCCATTGTTCACAATGCAGAATCAGATCCAAGTACTCATCCAACAACAAAAAATGTAAATGACAGCAGTTTAAACTTCAAAGCTGAGAAGGACAGTGAACGCAAGAATAACAGTCATTTACCTGAACGAAAAAGTAAAAAAAAGGAGGCCCAAAATACCCTGGAAACATTTTTGGGGAGTAATAATAAAAAAACAAATTCCTCAAATAGTAAAGGCCAGACTACAGATTCTGTAACCAAAAGTTTTAGCAAAGCAACGCCTAAAAGTAATAAAGAATTAGATAAGCTTTCTCATGAAGCAAATGCGAGCATGAAAAGCGCAGCGGAATTGGGAAAAAATATGGATTTGAAAAATAAAAAAAATGGAAGGAAAAAACAAACTAATTTGTCAGATAATTTACAGAAGAATACACCACAAAAATTAGAAAGCCTAAACAGTAAATCTAATGTTAATGGCAATAAATTAAATGAAGCTACTATGGGAAACAATCTAATAGGCACAAGCTTGGATGGAAATAATGAAAAAAATAAGTTGGTAGATCCAAAGCCTAATAAAACAACAAATATCTCACATCAAGGAACAGGCCAACTAGTGAAGCCAAATAAGCCAGCTAAACCAGGAACAAGCAAGCCAGAAGAACCGAGCGCCGATACACCAGCAACGCCAACAGATAATCCAACTGAACCAGGTATGGATACACCAGCAACGCCAACAGATAATCCAACTGAACCAGGTATGGATACACCGGCAACGCCAACAGATAATCCAACTGAACCAGGTATGGATACACCGGCAACGCCAACAGATGATAGTCCAACTGAACCAGGTATGGATACACCAGCAACGCCAACAGATGATAGTCCAAATGAGCCAGGTACGGATACGCCAGCAACGCCGACAGATAGTCCAACTGAGCTAAACAAAGATCCCTCCATACCACCATCCGATAATCAAATTGGTTCTAATTCCAATATTATCGCTGAATATCCTTTTCAAGAAATACCAAATGGTAGTACTAAAACAGTTCCCTGCACCACAGGTGATGGAAAAATTGAAGGATATGCACTGCTAGAGAAAAATAATAATATAGTTACCGTCAAAAATATACCTGAAGGATTCAAACTGGCAGATTTAGATGAGGAAGGAAAGTCAAAACAATTATTACAATGGCCAGATCAGATAATGGTAGTAAGAGATGAAAAGGCCATGAGTTTTCCAATATTTGGTATTCCAGATGGCACAAAAAAGTTTGTGACGTTTGAAGATGGTTATGGAAGAGACCTGGGCAAAGGTATATTATCAAAAAGTAATGGAAAAGTTCTAATTGATGGCATTCCTGATGGGTATGAGCTGTCAGATTTGGTTAATGGGCAATCGCAGCAACTATGGCAATGGCCAGATACTGTGTATCTTATTTCATATAACTAAACATTGTAAAAACGTAGTAGGTCTATCTACTACGTTTTTTTACATCATAAGGAATTAACTTGTAATTGGCAACGCACCATTTATAATAGGCTAAAGATTTTTGGTTGATATTCAAAATATTTAAAAGATCGGTGTCCGTTAAAGTTTTCTTTGAAACTATTGATAAAATATAGCTCTGACGTAATTGTCGTAATGTTAACGGTATATCTAACTTTTTCTTATCCTTTCTAACTTGAAACATGATAGTTTCAATATTTTTAATTTTATTGTGTTTTTTCCCATTCAATATTTGGGGACTTTCGGTTTTTTCGAAATTTAAATGGTGAACAAAAAAATTATGCAAGTCCTTATTATTAATTTTATCAGCAATGTCATGCCAAGAAACTAGCAATAACTCTTCTGGAGTATAGTTTAAAGAAATCAACGTTAAAACCTTTATAGTCTCAGGTTTTAAATCATATTTCAAAAAAGTAGGAATATATCTCATCCAATTTATAATAACGGTCTTTGTTTTATTTATACTTTTACCTTTGAAACTATATAAAGGATATGCATCAATGTAACGTTCAGCCGTCAAGTATCTAAAATATTTTCTCATATAGCTTAATAGCCTATTAAAAGTACTAGCGCTAAACCTTTTTGAACACTTAATTCGCTGAAGATATTTAGAAATATCATAAGAAGTTACTTTCTTTATGTCTGGATTATTACTAGACATTTCTTCTTTGTAAAAAGACCAGAAAGAAGTAATAGTTGAATTGATTTGGCTTACAGATTTTTTGTTTAAAGCTTGCTGATTACAATAATTAATAAAAATATCTTGATAGGGAAATAAATTAGTAGTCATAAATATTACCTTAAAAATGAAAAGAGTTGATTAATATGGCACAGATCGTAATTTTTTCAGGAAAAATTCTTGAAAAAAGTAAACTATGCAGATCTAAAAAAGGAAGTATATATATTAAGATTATCTTACAAGAAGTAGGTAATAATAACAATAATAAAATTCCAATTATTCTATATAAAGAAGAAGCATTAAAGGCTGATAGCGAATTTAATACTGAAGAGTATGTAATTATTGAATGCGTAATAGTGGCACATAACAATATACAGAAAAATAAAAATTGGTACAATCTAACAATTTATGGTACTAAAATTTTAAATTTTAATAATAATAAAATTGATATTGATAATTTATCAAATCAAGAAAAAGTCGTATGCATAAGAAAAAGAATTCAAAATATTCTCCAAAGTACTCAAAATAACAAAAAGGGAACAACAAATACTATACTGAATAATGCTGATATGAATGAAATTAAGAAACAAAAAAAGCACCCAAATAAGACCTAACAACTTGAAAAAAACTTCGTCTCCAAAAAATAATTCAGGGTTGGATTTTAGTTTTTTTGATGA
Organism: Lactobacillus melliventris; assembly: GCF_042679465.1. Classification (NCBI taxonomy): domain Bacteria; kingdom Bacillati; phylum Bacillota; class Bacilli; order Lactobacillales; family Lactobacillaceae; genus Lactobacillus; species Lactobacillus melliventris. The sequence goes on from NZ_JBHTMT010000007.1 coordinate 44,409, forward strand.
CGATGATAGTACTTTTAGGTACATTTAATGATTGGAGAGTAAGCATATGCTTGCAAAAAACGTAGGAATGACAATTAATGACTTGGCAAGAAAGTTAGGGCTAGATTTTTTAAAACTAAAATTACCGATAAATCGACTTAAGACGAGAAATATAGGGGTAGATTTAGATCAAAAACAAGTTAATATCCTAATTCGCTATTTTAGTAAAGAGGCTATAGTACCGGAACCTGTTTGTAAATTTATCATAAACCAATTTGAACAGTATCATAAAGTTGTATCGTCAGAAGAAGTTGCAAAAGAAAATTTATTGAGTAAAAGAGATTTTAGAGATTTTGTTAAAGGATTAAATAAAAACGAAAAATTTATTTTCCTAAAAGATAATATTTTTGCAAAGACAGAGTTTGATGCAATCAAGAAAACAAAAATCAAAAAACTCGTATCACTATTTTTAAAAAGTAAAATCAGTAAAAATATTTATACTTCAGCATTTGTGCATACTTTCGATTCCAAAACAAAGCAGAAAGTAAGAGCTAAAATAAATATTCACTTACTTGAAGGTATTAGAACTAAAACATGGATGCAAGGGCAAGTAGTAGGTTTTTATAATTTAAAACATCAAGATACACTGCCAATTGTTGCACTTTATAATGGCAATATTGAGGTAGTCGATGCAGTAAAACATGATCCTCGAAATAGAAAACCTTTTACGTTTATTCCACGACAAAAAGGAAAAAAGCAGCCTGTAATATGGGCTTTTAATATAAACAAATTAGTTAATTCAGCAAGTGATCATAAAAAGAAAGAATGTTCAAGCCAAGACCATCGGTTGTTCCACTTTATTAATATGTTAATGGAGACGTTAAATGACAACAAAATATCTTGCGAGTTTACAAATGGCGGAAGTCCTAGGGATCCTTATATAAAAATAGTGAGTGATAGCGTAACTTTTGACATAAATAAGTTTAATGTAAGTGAAACTGACACAAAAAAAGAAAAAGAATCAAAGATTAAAACATATGGCATCCCGAACTTAGTAAATACAGAAGAGGATATATATTTTTTTACTTCCAAAAAATATATATTTGTCAAAAAGAATTTTCGTGAAAATAAAGCAATAGTGGTATCAAATAGTGTAAAAATACAAGCTGGTTGGTTACCAAAAAAAGATATAAAAATAATGAAGGGATTACAAGAAATAGAGGGTTTGACAGGGATACCTGTTGATATTTTAGTTGGGGAACTATTGACGCAATGGTATGAAGCTATATCAGCTTCATATAAATTAGAGGTCGGTTGCAGTGGTTCTAACCAGGAGATATTGTCTTATTGGCTACGACAGGGAGAAGAGGAAGAAAAGTAAATATATTTTTTGCCTTAATGTGTTCAAAATAAGGAACGGTTTTGTTCATTTAATTAACACAAGTGTATAATTATCAATAAGTGAGGTGTGAAATGAAGAGTGATATGGATAAGGCTAAAAAATTTCTGAAAAATAGAAAAATAACATACAAGCAAATAGCCTTAAAAACAGAAATCAGCGAAAGTACAATAAGAAAATATGGAATGAAAAAAAGCTCATTACAAGATGGTAAATGGGAGAATATTAACAAGTTAGCTCGTCTATATGACGATAGCGTTATTGCTAATAATCTTGGAAGCCTAAATAATTGGAATTATTTTAAAAAATGGGTAAATGAAAACATTCCAGATGATAGAATCGGGAAAACTATAAAGGAAATTATTCTAAAAGATAAAAAAGTTATAGTTGAAATCATAGCGAATTTAACGAATGAGGCGTAACTAATGACAACTGATGTTAAAAATATTAAATCTGATTCGCAAGAAATAATAGCAGGAGACAGAAACTTAGACAGATGGATTGTGTATTTATCTGATTTCTTACAAACAGAAAAAAGTCAATTAATTGCTCTGCATAAATTGCAAAATGATAAGAATGATGGAAAAACAAAATGGCAGCTAAGTGATACAGGGATTGATGTAGCCAAAGAGAAAAAAATAGATGATATTATTTATGAATTGTTTAGGAGTTCCATTTCTTTAGAGCAATTAAAGCAACATGGCTTAAGTTTTAAACGTCAAGATTTTGATGCATTATTATATATGCCTCCAGATAATTTGATGTTATTAGAATACATGGATGACAATTACTTAAAATGTTGTAGCTTTGAGGTATAAAGAGGATATCTGTGAATCAATATATTATTTTAAATAAAAGTATGTTTGACGATTTAAAAGCCGCCTCAAGTGATTATTTTGAACTACTATCCAATTTAAACGATATCATTCTATATTCCAATTTCATCTTAGCCTTAAAAGAAAAATTAGAAAAGGGTGCTATGTATAAAGTCCGTGCTGTAACTACTGACATTGAGCTTGTCATTGATACGCAAAAATATATAATTGAATATGAAAGTAATAAAAAAAGCACACTGAGTATCTTTGCATTTATACAGAAAACTTTTGAAAATTTCAGGAAAAGCGTAGCAAATAACTTTAGTGATAATGTTAAAGCTGAAAGTTGTTTGATCAAAATTTTGGATGATTTAGAGCTTTAACCAGAAATGTTTGAATATATTTCTTCAAAAAAAGAAGTGACCTAAAATTAAAAAAAGCAATAAAAACAAAGAAAAACAAAAAATAAAGATGGAAAAATTAAATAAAAAAGTATCAAACAAGCAACTAAAGTATGATCACATCAGCTATTATTTAACTATATTTGCTACTATGTTAGTTTTGGCTTACAACAATTTATTAGGTGGGCTAGAATCAGTCGGGTCAGTGTTGTTTGATCAAGAGTTTTATGATGAACTTAGCAAAGCTTTCGTCTATTTAATTATACTCACTTTATATGTTTTTGCGATAGCTCTTAAAATTGTTTCTCATTATCCAAGTGAAACTCTAATAAAAAACATGGCAGAAGATGCTAGAAAGAAAGGGGTATATTTAAGAAAAAAAATAAAACAACATGAAAAGGGGATTTGGGGATATTACTACAAAAACGAATATATATCTTATAGAAAAGATGGGATAAAATATGTTATAAATAGGGAAACTAATAAAAAGGGTTTTTGGTATGCGATACTTGGCTTTATAATTTTAGCAATTTCATATAAGTTGATTTGCCTTTTAGTTAATTCGGCATGCATAAAAAATTCTTATTTAAATATTATGTTAGTTAAGTTAGTCTTTGTTATAATTCTCACAGTAGTATTTCCATTACTAATACTAGGATGTATAATCTTTTTTCTATTTCGAAATTTGATAGGTAAAGATGAAGGCTTGATTACTAAGGTTTTTAAATGGTTTTTTTATGGTAAGTATACACATTAATGGCTTTTATATCTTAGTGTAATAGACAAAAAATTAAGATAAGACTGATAAGGTTGATCGAAAGTAAAAAGGACAAATTTTGTAATTAAAAATTTGTCCTTTTTCGACCTCTTTTATATAGTTAATTATTACATATTTATTTTACCTATGAATGAAGGCTTAAAATAATTTGAAACTTTTTCAATCCCAACATTGGTTCCAGGATGAGAAGCTGCTACAAACTGTCCATTTCCGATATAAATAGCTACGTGGTAGGTGTTGCCGTGATCTCCCCAAAATAATAGGTCACCAGGATTTGCTATATTGATTACATCTGAAATATCATAAACGTTGCTAGTAGAAACGCAATTCTCTTGTTCGGTTGTAGTGCGTCCTAATGTAATACCACAATTATTGTATACATTTTGAATTAATCCGGAGCAATCAAAACCCTCAGTGGAATTACCACCCCAAACATAAGGAATACCTAATTGGGCATATTTAATGGCTAAATTAACTGCTTGAGTAGCCTGTGAGTGAACTGCAGAAACAGTATTCTTGTTCTTGTCTATTAAGTTAGAATTTGAAATTTGTTCAGACGGTTGTTGTAAATTTAATTCTTGGCCAATTAATATGATGCTTTGCCAGTTTAGATTATTCCATTTTAAGACTTCTTCAGTTTTTAAGCCATACTTATTAGCTATTTCTGAAACATTATCACCTGGTTTAACCATGTATTTTCCTGATTTAGGTACGCTGATCTTTGAATCAGCATGTAATGTAGTATCTTTATTTAAGTAATCAGATTTTTTTAATTGTTTAACCGATGTATACTTTTGAACTCTTTTGCTGGGCGATTCACTTTTTTTAACTGTCACAGTGGCAGCCTGTACTACGTGAGAAGTAATTAATTGCGAAACTAAGCTACCACTAGTCAGAGCGAAAGCTAGTTTAAAAGGACTATACGCTTTTTTATATGATTTCATTTATTATTCCTTTCTGATTATCTATAAATTATTAAACAGCTTTGTAGAAAAGCAACAGTCATCAAGAACGCTTTTGATAACTGTTGCTTTTTCATCTAAAAAAGAGAATGGATAGTATTTGATTTAAGAAAACAGTTTGATAATTAACATAATCATTAATGTTAGAGCGACACTTTTGGACTCACCTTGATTATTGTCTGTTTATAGCAGTTATTGCAAATAGCAGTCTCAAACAGAAATAGTAGAAGTCGGTATTAGTCATACTAAAAATAAAATATTGTCGATTAAATTTTTTAAAACCGTGATGTAAGCCGGGCTATTTTGACTTTTAAAAGACTGTACCATAGTATTTCTATATACCACAGTGTATGAGTAAAGTATGTCAGAAATTAGTTTGAATAGATTATGACAATAATTACAGACAGTTTAATTTTTCATCTTGCTAATACGGAGAAAATCATAGGTACTTTTGTTATTTTTAAATAAAGAACAAACAATTTAGATGAAAGGTACTAAAAATTTAAAAATCAAGCAGACCTACTTTCTTTTTGTATCCGCTAATCATTATGGAACAATACAAAATAAATATAATGAATTCTTAAATAACACGAAAATGAATGAATTTTGTTTAAAAATAAAAAATCCCCACAGTTTTTATAAATATTTATAGGATATTAAAGACAATTTAACTGGAAGATTAATTTTGAAGTTAAGTGCTAAAGAATGTGAGAAAGTTGACCATGTCGGGAGATAAACAAGATTCAATACAAAATAGCGTGTTTGTGCTAAAAAATGAATTACTTAGATATTCAGAAAAATTAATTAATAGTGATTCTGATAATAAAAGTAATATAGCCGATGTTATATATGACGTGATGTTGAAGATGGGCCAACAAGAAAACAATGAAGATGATATAAAAGAACTACGAAAAGTATTTCAAGCTGTACCTTTGAGGTACCATGTGCAGGTGCTTAGATCGTTCATAGATAGTTACTATATCAAAAATCAGCTTGGAACAACCGTTATAGCTGGTAATGCCAAAAGTGATGAAATAGTAAATGAGTTAATGGCCACAACCAACAATTTTTATTTAGAGAAAAACAAAATCTTATCGCCATTTGAAGTCCTATACCTGACAATTCAGGCATATCTTGAACCTAACACCTTAAAAAATGTCAAACGTAGGGAACAGGCTTCCCTTTTATTCGGTGATATAAAATTTCAAAAACGAATTTTAAATGACTATCTTGAAGAATATGAGAGTAAATTTGACAGTAAATTTGGAGAGGAAAGTACTGCTAATGAAGAAATCTAGATTAATCCTCATATTGATAGTCACTACTTTTTTCTTGTCAGCATGTGATTTAAATTTAGCAAAGCCTCTGTCTAATAAAAAAGCAACTCAAGAATTCAATAAAAACACTATTTGCTTAATGAATGTTCATCGATACAATCTAGCAAAAAAAGGCTTGAAAACGAAGGAGTCTAAAGGCTTTACCAAATATTTTGATAAGAAGGTTGTTTTCGAAAAAGGAAAAGTTGAAAAATCAAGTAACTTTCTAAAAAAATCTAACAAATATAGTTCATATTCCAAAGATATTTATAGATTCAATAGAGCAGTTTTAGCCTATATTAAATCAGTACAGCTTGATAAGTTGAATGAAGTAGATAAAAAAAAGCAAAAAAGCCTTTATCACAATGCAACATTGGCTGCTATTAAAGCAAAGCGTGATTTAGAATATTCGTCAGAAAATCAGAAGCTAAATGAAGAAATTAAAGGGTACGTATCATCAATTGCAAGCTATGACAATTTTGTAAAAAAAAGCAAAGTTTATAAAATGAATAAGCCAAACCATAGTATCGCTTCTAAAACTAAAAATACTCAAACTAGACAAGTAGACATTAGTTTAGGTCCAGGAATAATCCTCTTGATAATAACAGTTCTGTTAATTACCACTATATTTTTGCAACCAAATAAATCAGAAGATAATGGGTATGCTTTGATTGATAATTCGCAGCATCCCAGTCTTAGAGGGTACGATCTATTAGTTAACCGTAGTACAGCAATATTAATAGTTATGTTGGTAATAATTTTGCTGATTTTAAATAGGAAATAGGGAGGGTAATGAATGAGTTATCTATCTAGAGTTTTTAAAACACTCAAAATAGCAATTTGGGAGAAATTAACAATTGCGGTAAAAGTTGCAGTGATACAAATTGGCGTTTTAGTAGTTTTAGCATTCCTATATATATTATTGGATTTAATAGTTATGAGATTTATAGTGAGATAAGAGCGTTGACTAAAATGAGGGATGAAATATAACTAGAAATGAGTTTACGAGCATTAATAGAAAATAATAGGTCAAAGATAAAGAAACTGCAGAAATTAGTTGAAAAAATCGAAATATTATCTGGCCAGTACTCGCAACTGAGTGATAATCAATTACAAACAGAAACGGATAGGTTTAAAACACTTTATGCTAACGGAACAAGTCTTGATCAATTATTACCTGAAGCCTTTGCAGCTATAAGAGAAGCTGATAAGCGCGTCTTAGGTATTTATCCTTACCCTGTGCAGTTAATGGGAGGTATAGTTCTTCATCAGGGAAACCTAGCAGAAATGAAAACTGGAGAAGGCAAGACGATAACTGAGACTATGCCTACTTATTTAAATGCACTTGCTGGAAAGGGAGTTCACGTAGTAACTGTGAACGATTATTTATCAAAAAGAGACTTTGAAGAAATGAGTTCAGTTTTCACTTTTATGGGATTAACTGTTGGGCAAAATGGAAATGATATGTCAATTGAATTAAAGCAGAAAGCCTATAACTGTGACATAACATATTCTACTAATGATGCTTTGGCTTTTGATTATTTGAGAGACAATATGGCTCTATTTAAAGCCAATCAAGTCCAAAGACATTTAAATTATGTAATTGTTGATGAAATAGATTCAATCTTAATAGACGAAGCAAGGACACCGTTAATCATAGCTGGTGATGCAAAAAGCTATAAAACTATGTATAAACAGGCTGACGAGTTGGCCAAACGAATGACAAAAGAAGATTATGAAATTGATCGAGAAACTAAGACTGTCACTCTAAAGCGTTCAGGTATTTTAAAAGCAAATAATGCTTTAGGATTAAAAAATGTCTACGGTAAAGATTCTTATGTATTAGCTCACTATCTTGATGTAGCTATGAAAGCTAATTATACAATGGATAAAGATAAGGACTATATCGTTAAAGATGGTCAAGTATTAATTGTAGATACATTCACTGGTCGCGTAATGGAAGGTAGGCGGTTTTCCGATGGACTCCATCAGGCACTAGAAGCGAAAGAAAATTTAACAATCAATGATGCTAATAAAACAGAAGCAACAATAACTTATCAGAATTATTTTAAATTATATAAAAAATTAGCTGGAATGACAGGGACTGCTGCAACTGAAAGCCAGGAATTTTATGAAACATTTGGGATGCAAGTAATTTCTATACCAACAAATAGACCAAATATTAGAAAAGATATGAATGATGAGCTTTATCCAACCGAAAAATCAAAGTTTAGAGCTGTGGTTAAAAAAATAGAAAAGGTACACGCAAGCGGTCAACCAATTCTAGTAGGAACGGCATCAGTTGAACATTCAGAGTTGATTTCAAATTTGTTATCTAGTAAAAACATTCCACATACAATGCTTAATGCTAAAAATAATGAAAAAGAAGCCGAGGTTATAGCAATGGCTGGACAGCTTGGCGCTGTGACTATAGCTACTAATATGGCTGGTAGAGGTACAGATATTAAATTGGGACCTGGGGTAGAACAACTCGGAGGGTTATTTGTCTTGGGAACCGAAAAACATGAGTCAAGAAGAATTGATGAGCAGCTGAGAGGAAGAGCAGCAAGACAAGGCAATCCAGGAATTACTGTTTTCTATATGTCGTTAGAAGATGAGGTGGTAACTAGATTTGGTGGAAAACAAGCAGAAAAAATCAAAAAAAAATGCATTAGCAATAATACAGAAATGCAGTCAATAAAAAGTAATAGGATAATTGATAGAACAATAGAAGAGGCTCAGAAACGAGTTGAAGGAAATAATTTTGATCAGCGTAAAGAAACATTAAGATACGATGATGTATTGAATGAGCAAAGAAAAGATTTTTATAACGAACGTCAGAAAATTATTGACTACAAAGGCGATCTGACTTCTTTCATTATAGGAATGCTAGCTAGAACAATAATAAGAGTAGTTGATAAATTCTACCTAGATTTTGAACATGCTAATTATAGAGGCCTAGTTACATACGTAAGAGAAAGCTTAAATTTAGACCTTGATCCTGAGGGGACCCTTGAAGAATTCAAATTAGCAGATAAACGGGGCGAAAAAATTAAGCGCAATCTTAAAGAAAAAATTGAAAAAAACAAGAGGTTCCATCGAATAAGTTTAAGCAGACTTAAAACATTTAGTAAAAAAGAGTTGAGAGAATATATTTTTTCACAAGTCAAAAAAGAAGTTAATGATAAAAAATCATTATTAGTTGATGAGAGAAGCTTAAATGATTTTGAGCGAATAATAATGTTAAGACAATTTGACTACAATTGGAAAAGTCATATTTATGAAATAGAGCAATTGCGTGAAGCAGTGACTCTACGTGGATATGGCCAATATAATCCATTAGTTGAATATCAAAAAATGGCTCATACTTTGTATCAGCAAATGGTTAATAACATAGAAAAAGACGTTAGCGAGTTTTTCTTAACGGCTGAAATAAGAGAAAGTGTTCAATAAGAGATGGTTACTCCAAAAAAAGAAAGTCGCCAAAATTTGATAAGGAGATTTGCGATTACCATATTTGTGTTAATTATATACGATCTTTTAACATATGTGACAATTCCTGGCGTAAATCCTAGACAGCTAGTTCTACTAAGCAATAATGCAACTCTTACCATGATTAGTTTGTTATCTGGAGGTGGTTTTCAAAACTTTTCACTAATGTCAATGGGGGTCAGTTCTTATGTATCATCACAAATTATAGTCCAGCTTTTACAGTCAAACGTAGTGTCAACGTTTACTGATTGGAGTAAACAAGGAGAAATAGGAAGAAGAAAATTAGGCCAACTAGTAAGAAGTTTTACAGTTATTTTAGGCTTAGTGCAATCTGTTGGCATAATTTCCGGGATTAATACTTTAACCAACTATGGTTTTGTTTTAATAAATAGTTGGTGGAACTACTTAGTAATTGGTTTCTTGTTAACGGCTGGCACATTTATTGCAATGTGGCTAGGGGATCAAATTACACAATATGGATTAGGAAATGGGATATCAGTAATTATTGCAGCAGGTATTGTCAAGCAATTGCCGAAAAGCGTTAAATCATTCATATTAAATGTGTCTGATACAGCTGGCACAAGCTGGGACAAGATTTTTTTTGTGTGTTTCTTATTAATTAGTTTGGTTGTTTTTATTACTTGGTTTAATCGATCTGAATATAGAGTTCCTATACAGTACACCAGAAGGATAAGTCAAACTTCTCCCTACAGTTACTTACCATTGAAAATAATTGTGCCGTCGGTTGTCCCGGTTATTTTTAGCAACAGTATTTTAATGATTCCGCAAACATTTTTAATGTTTTTTCAGAATGACCAAAAAAATAATTGGTTTAGAGTAGTCAATAATATTTTTTCTTTAAGTACAACTACTGGCATTGTTTTATATATTATTTTAATAATATTTTTTACTTATCTTTATTCTCTGATTCAAGTTGACCCAAATATTCTAGCAGACAATCTTTCTCGTCAAGGAGCTTATATACCAGGTGTGTGGCCTGGGGAACCCACAGCTATCTATATTCGTAATCTCTTATATGATTTAGACTTGCCAGGATCAATTTTTTTAACAACAATTTCTGTAATTCCAATAATATTATCAAATAGTATTTCACCAAACCTAAGAACCGGTTTAAGTGGCTCAAGTTTATTAATTGTTATTGGGGTTTTAACAGATATTGGCAGGCAAATAGAGGGATTAAAGTTTAAAGAAAATAATCCAAAGATATTAAATGCAGAATATGAAATTTAAAAATAATGTAAAAATCTTTAGAAAAGTAAAAAATATGCACCATTTTATTGAAATAGCATTGCTTGTAATAGGAACTAGATATATTTTTTTGCCTTATACAAGATATGTAATTTGGGAGCAAAATACTACTTTTAATAAAATTAGTTCTAATTCGAATAAATTAGCAATCATTTACCGTAAAGATTGTATTCGGTGTAAAAAAACTTTACCTAGGCTAATGATAAAACATGCTTTAGACAAAAAGTATGTATACATAATTAATGTCAATAATTTAACTAAAAGGCAATTAAAGAGACTAGATGTCAATAGTACGCCGGTATTTAGACTGAAAAACCTAAGTTATAACACTGTAGACCAAAGGAAAATACAGGATCTTTGGTTGAATTCAAAGTAAACGAGATTTAAGTCTTTGGTTAATTTTAAAAGAAGAAAAAGTTACACTCAATTTATAAAAAAACAAAGGAGCGCGTCTTATTTCTAAGACGCGCCAGTTACAGCGAGGTCTGTACACAATAGTTAAGTTATTAAATAATAAACAAAAGGCAAATTTTACTTTTAATTTGAATTAGAAAGCTTGAACCAGAGTGTAATGAGATAAAAAAGAAGTGCATTGTGAGCAATGCACTTCTCAATATAGATAGATTATTCTATTTTATTTATATTTAATTTGTCACACTTTCTACGGGGACCCAATCCCAGTTTAATTCGTAAATCACGTTTAATACTGTCGTGTTTTTACCTTTTACTAAAGCATGGTAAGCAACAGTTACATAAGCATGATCTTCATCAATTATTTGAATACCTTCAACTTCACTATGCTTACCGGCGATGTCGATTTTTTTCCATTTACTTAGGTTGACTGCAAACCAATTAGACATATCAGCTCTTTCTTCTTCTGATAATTTTTCCCCATTTTCACTTCTTGAAGGAATTTTTATAATTTGTTTGTGATATGTTGTAAATTTCTTTTTAACTTTATCGTAAAATGGGGATTTTTGACTGGTAATATAAATGTTACCGTCATTGTCTAAATCGTATCCCTGAACAGACTCAATATTTCCTTGATAGCGTATTACATCGATAGGTTGCTTAGTTTTTTTGTCTTTACCCTTCTTATACATGTTTAAAAAGGGTTTGACAGTAAAACTTTCTATCTCACTTTTATCTGGATCTTTTAATTTATCCGTCAAATCACCTATATTAATAAGACCATGTTCACCTTCTTTTTTATCAAGTTCCTCGTTAATACAATGAGTAGGATAAATTGCAAAATGTCCAGTACCATTTTTCTCTACACTGGCAATTAAAAACTTTTTATAATCAGGTGAAAGGGCAATTTCAACTCGATGCATATATTTGCCAGCAAATCTATCTTTTTCATTTCCTGCTCTGTTTAAATATCCTAATCGTGTAAGCTGAGCATTAGAACTATATACAGGCTTGGAATTTTTGATATCAATTCTAGCTATTTGAGTATCCCATTTACTTGAACCTTTACTACTCTTTGTTCCAACAAACCATTTATTTGTAATACCAGAATATTCCCATGTCTCTGAATGTCCTCCAGCCTTACTTTTAAGAATTAATAAAGGTGAGGATTCATTCATTGGTATTTTAAAGTTTGTTCCTTCTTCATTTGATTTTGGCCGTTTGCCTCGTAAAATATAAATGTTTTTACTTTGACCTCTCAATTGAAGAGCATAGATAAAAGATGTACCAATATTACCTTTCTGTACAACAGAATGATGTTTTATATCTAGTTCAAACTTTTTAATTTTATTTATGTGCGTTGCATATGACTTAAACTTAAATTCTACCATTTTAAATATCTCCTTCTAAAATATACGAACACGTGTTCCTATATGTGAATATATCATTTTTCTGGGTTAAAAGCAAATCTAAATTTGGGGAAATATAAAAGTGTGAAAATACTTATTTATTAAAAAATGAGACCCGAAAGTTAGACAACTTCCGAGCCTCATTTCACTTTTACATAACTTCACTAATTTTTATTTTTTATGAAAATTTTTAATTGCTTCTTCAGGAGTATTACTTGGACTTAATTTTAGGCCATCAATAAATTTGACATCTTTTTTCTTAACATAACCTTGACCTACATTTATTACATCAGATCCACTGCTTCCGTTTGGCAAATCTGTAGCATAAAATTGATGACCTGCTAAATGATAAAACAGCTCTACTTTGTTATCATTTTGCACCCATATATAAAGCAATTTGTTTACTTTTATAAAACCTCCTTGTTTGATAATTTTTTGCCCATGATGATCTTGCTTTGTACCGTCAGCATTATAAACATCAGTATCTTTATAAAACATAATATAAGTATAATGTTCAAATTTATAATCATGTATTGGTATTTTCTTATCCGCTTTGACATCGCGGTACCATATCCAAAAGTCTGTACCTTTAATATGATATTCATATCCATCAGGATCGTCTATATCCATGGAAGAATATTGAGCATAATCAACTTTGAATTTGGTTCCTTTCTTGACTCTCTTTACAATGTCTTCATCGTCACTATCAATATAAGCATAATCAGTAATATCAGCACCTTTTTTTGCAGTTACTGTCACAGTTGTTTCTTCTGTATTAGAGCCAATAATTTTACCCAAGTTAGCAGCTTTGACGTATTGTTTTTTAGGTCCACCAATACGGTAATATCTTAGACCGTTCTTAAATTTGAAGGAATTGCCATAAGTTGTAATCGTCTTACCTTTTTTAAGTAAGCGAGAATCGGCTCTACGTGAACTCGTAGCGTAAACAAAGGAATTATGTTTGATTTTACGTTTAACGCCATCTATGTTGCTGGCCTTGATATATTTATTTTTACCGCTAATTTCGTAACCTGGTGCAAACGGTTTAAATCTAAAAGAAATTGGATCGTCGTCCACCGTAACTTGAGTATAAGCCGTATATTTTCCTTTGACTTTATCACCGTATAAGTCGCAAGCTTGAGCATTATGCATTATAGTCTTAACAATACTTTTGGCGTCTACAGTATTAACATGTTGGTTTAATATCAAACTTACAGACGCGCTTAAGATAGCAACTAGTAAGTAGCGAAAAAGTTTTTTATACATATAACTTTTACTTCTTTCTTTAAGGCACTAACCAAACTAATTATAACGCTTTTATTTGAGTAAAATTAAGAGTAAAAGATTTTATCTAAAGTATCAAGCTAGTTAATCATAAGATATCACAGTTAGATAATGTCTGGATCAGAGCACCATCTGACTTCAAAGACCCGGTTACAAACTGGTACGATTGATCTAATAAAGTGCTTGTCAATTTTGAGGCTGTAATAAGAAACAGTTAAAAAAATATGATCTTCACTAATTACTTGGATACTTTTAAATTCAGTTGTGCAGTGCTCATGATCCAAAATAGTGTCATCTAGCATATCTAAGATTCTCCATTCAGAAGGATCCGTGCTGTTCCAAGCTATTTTGATAATTTTACGGTCATGCGAAAAATAATTACTTACGGTTGGAGGATATTCGCTAGCGATATATATATTAAATCTATTATCAATTCCAAAACCTTGGAAAGAGCCAACTAAACTACTAAAGTTTTTAATCATAAATTTACTAAAATAATCTACATTTTCAAGGTTAAGAACATCATCCTCATTATCATCAATAAGTGATGCTATATTATTTAAATCGTAAGAAACGAAATAAGCAGTGCCACATTTGTCAATTACCATCAAAACAAAAGAGCCATAGTCTGGTGTGATTGTAATACGTGAAGAAAGTATGTCAGACTTTTCAATATTAAAGTTACCAGCCTTATTTAAACCTGATAGATGCTTTAAAACAATACTCGAATCGTACTCGATATAATTTGTAGGAGTAGTTTTATCTGTTAACAACTTACTATATAAAGACTTACTTATTTTATATTTAGGTATAATTAGTGCTTTACTCATAAATATCACGTCCTTTAACATAAAAAACATTAATATTAACATATCTTTCCAATACCAATATAGCATAATTTTATATAAAAAGCAAACGTACGTTTGCTTTTTGCGGAATTTAGTGCTATATTATCCATTAGTATAGATTTATTATTTAAATATTTGTGGAAATTATAAAAACCAAAAAAGGAGGTAATTGCTCAAACTAAGATGATAATGATAGATTCGAAGTTTAAAACGTAAGCCTCTTGGTTCTTCTACCAATAGGCTTTTTGTTTAGAAGAAGGGGAAGTGAGAAATATGACAAACAATATAATTATATTGTTAACTTCTACTGCTTTTGGAATACTTATATCAATGTTTATTGGTTTATACCAATGGCATGTTAAAACTAAACTGGAAAGTTACGAAAAGGAGAGGGAACGCTTATATGGTGATATAAAATTCTATCACCAAAAATATCAAGAAGATGAAGATGAAATAGACCTATTAAAAAATGAAATAAGAGAATTAAAAATGTCTCATGGTAACGAAGAAGAAGGAAGATGGAAAAATGATTAATTTCAAAAATCTACTAGATATAATAGGCATATTAATAGTTGTATTGGCTTTTTTATTTGTAGGAATTTATCCTTATATCCAAATTCATAACAGAAATTTGGCTGATAAATTAAAAGTTTGGTATATTATTGCTAAAGAAATAGTTAAGGATGAATCTAGCAAAAACAAAACAGGAGCAGAAAAAAAAGCTTCTGCCACAAAAAAGTTAGTTAAACATGCAGCAAATTTGAAAGTACCTGTTAACAAAGATTTTGCGAATGATTTGATTCAGCATGTTTATAATGAAACAAAAAAATAAAAGCTATTAAATTTAGCTTTGTAAATGTTGAAATGATAAAAAGCAAAAAATTACATGTTTATTCAAGTTAGAAATATGGACAATAATTAATGTTTTAAAGCTAATTATAAAGAGTCTTTTATCTCTCGGCTTAAACTTTTAGCTAATGCATCTGCACCAATCTTATGTAGTAAGTTAATTTGGTCTAGTGCTTCTTTCCTATTATTTTGACAAATTGCCAATCTAGCATTAACTACAAGCAACTTATCGTATTGTTTCAAATCTTTAAGAAGTGGCTTTAAGCTAGTTAGGGTAGTTATAGCCAATTTAAATTTATGCTTTGTTATTTCCATAATTGCTTGATTAATAAGTGTATCGGCTTTTAATGACCTCAAAAATGGGTAGTATTGATTTATATCTGAAATAATTTTTGAAATAATCTCCTTTGCTGTTTGATAATCAAACGCAAATAAGATTGAGTTCAAAATTGTAATGTCAGTGGCTGTAAGAACTTTGACATTTCTAAGTGAACTAAACCAAATCGGTTGAACGAGTTCTCGAGCTTTATTAAGGCCGTTAGGCTTATCCACCATCAATAAGGATCTAAGAATAATTGAAATATTTTTAATATCGTTATCGTTTTTCACTAGCAGACAGTCATTTAATAAATTATTGATTTTATTTTTATCAATGCTGCCAGCAAGGTTTAAAAAACGATGTAATAATTGACTCTTAGTACTAATATGATAGCCATTACAAATATATTCAAACTCATTCGGCGTTAATCCAAGACGTTTAATTAATTTGATTTCATTTTCATAAGTAGTGGAAAGTTCAGCATTTTCAATCTTAGAAATTTCACTACGGTCAAATAAATCTTTTGCTAATTCTTGTTGAGATATTTTTTGAGCTAATCTCATATTATGTATAGTTTTTCCAAAATTACTCATAGTTTCACTCTTTTGTAAAAAGAAAAGTCTTAAAATAATGTGCAAAAATTGCACACAATTAATTGTAAACTAATGATATCCTAATGCTAGGAATAAATCAAATGTGCGCACTGGATTAATTCCTAGAAAAACAAAAATATATTTTCTAATTTATTTTTTAATAGAAAAGTTTGGGTTCTTTAAATCAAAAGGGCTGAAAAATATATGAGGTAAACAAAATGAAAAAGTCAATTAATATTTTAACTGAAGTTGTTACTGCAGTAAGTATGGTTGCTCCATTTGCTATTTCAAATGTAAGCCAGACCTTTGCTGACACAGTAGAAACTTCACAACCAAGTAAGAGTACTGTTCAAAATCAAGTTAATGGAGAACTTGGAACCACCGCAAATTTATCTCCAGAAACTGTAGATGTAGCTAAAAAATATATTAGTGTAAAAGATAACCAATATGTTTTGGACCCATCTATTAAAAATGTATTGAACCCACAGCAATATCAAGCATTACAGGATAAGGTTAGTGAATCTAATTCAAATGTAAAACTGAGTAATGCTGTAATAGGTAAAGATCTATCTTATACTTCTACTCCGTTATTAAGAAGCTCTAATAGGCATTATACATGGAAGAGCTTTGCATGGGGCACACGTTACTACTTTAGAAGTAATGCAGCAGTTTATGAAATGGATCATGACCTTGAAACTATGCAAGTAGTTGGTGGTGTTCTTTCACTAGGCTTATTTTCTGCATATTATGCAAAAATTGAAAGTGATTTAAATTACATGAACAACACTCATCCTCACAATTATCTTTACATGGATATTAATCAATGGGTAGGAAATTATACCATTGGTGTTTTGTAATTATAGGTGAGGTTAATAAGATGTTATGGATTATTTTTCTATTAGCTATATTATTTGCAGGTATGGAATATGGGGGACATGTAATAAGTAAAATATTTGTTCCAGCAGCAATTGTAATTATTGCTGTACCACCGATCATATATTACTTGATATTCAAGAACTTTACGGCTTTAACTACCGTAAGTATAACTCTGGGAATAGTTCAAGTGATTGTACTATTAGGTCTGTATTTTGTAATGAGAAAAATTGTTGTAAATAGTAAATAGTTAATCATATAAAGGAAAGTAGCACTAAATTAAGTGCTACTTTTTTATCTAAGCAGAAAGAGTTATATGAGTAAGGGCAAAAGTTGAGTTTACAAAATGTAGAAAAAAATTAAACTGGTATAGAAGTTAAGAAATAATATAAAATTCAAGTAATAAGATGACTCTTTAATTAAAGTAAAAACTTTAATTAAAGAGTTTTTTATATATAAGGAAAATAATTATCTAAATCAAAAGAGTAGTGAATTGCTTTTAGGCCTAAGTTTATTTTAAATTAATTTTTTACCTATACAGAAGAGACAGATACTGGTCTATAAGTCCCAGTGAATGATATTTACTGATTTATGACTTCTTTTTTTGCATGTTTTACTGGCTATAAAGCTAATTAATTTGTCTTTGTAGGCAAACAAATAAATAATTAAGGTCTATAATTGGTAAATTTATTAGATCAACAAACTTTCATATCAAATAAACTGAAACTTAAGTTCAAAATCTCAAATCTCAAACTCTTTTATTAAAACACTAATTTTAATAAAAGAGTTTGAGACTTACCTATTAGAATTTTGCTTACTTTTTATTAATTACAAAGTGGTATAAAAACTATTGTTACTAGGAAATTAGACTATAGCTTTATCTTCTATATATTTTCACAATATTTTTTTTATGAATGATATCCAGTCGGGATCATTTTGAACTTGACTTAATAAATCTTGTAAGTGCATCAACTTATATGAATCCAATAATTGAGCTAACTTATTTAATATCACCTTTTGGGAAAAATTATTTCGCACATTGTATTGATGTGTAATAGCGGCAATTCTTAAGAAAAAGGCGAACCATTCACGAGAATTAAGCATTTTTTCAAGTTCAGAACCTTTATTTGACTTAAGTAAGTTACAAGCAGTTTGTTTAATTTCTTTATATCTGTTATATACATAATCACCATATATTTTATTTTTGTATTCAAAATTGAGAATTCTTTCACCTTTTGCTCTTGTTCCAAGTCCAAGATAGCAATCCCAAAAAGCCACATATTCAAAATCTGCAAGTTGCTCTATTTTTTCAACCTTTTTTTCTATTGGTTGGATGTTTAGGTTGTCATATGCTTCGTCTGAAATATCTGGACTTGGTGATTTAAAACATAATTGAACGAGCAAAGCTTCTGCATCATATAGCTTTTTACCAAAATTTTTTTGATTTTCTATTTCATATGCTCTTTTAGAATAGTACCTAGTAAGTGAGTATCTATTAATATTGTTAAGCTGTATATCTGAAATAGATCTATCGGCATTGTTAAAACTGTGCGTAACAGTTCCATAAATTGGTAAACAGGCTCTGTAAATATAAAGTAGTTCTGTTAATAAGGCTTCGTTATTTGGTTTTTTAGCCATTTCAGTTATTGCTTTACTCATTTTAGAAAAAACGATCTTATTTCGCTCTAACGGTGATTTCATAGGATTTGTGTTAAACTCGGTTTTTTCAAGTTTAATTTCGTAATTAAGAAATATTTTTTTGATCAGCAAGTTGGGCTTATGCCGTGGCTCAGCATACATTGCAGAAATAGCAGCTATCAATAACTTATTCGAATAACTTTCATTGTTTATTGAAACAGAATATAATGAAAGCTCATCAATAAGACTTGCTTTATCAGTATCATGGCCAAAAGCCAGTTGACGAATTTCTTTCGAGTTATTAATAATTTTATTTAATTCTCTAACTGAATGAGTATAAGTTAAATCATTAATAAAATAATTTACAGGTAAACTTACAAAAGGTTCAGGAAATGATATGTTATCACTATCTTCTTTAAAAATATTGTTAACATATTGCTTTATTTCTTTTTGGGCTTGATCATCATTACTTGATATTTCAAATGCTTTTAAAGTTTCTATACTTTTCTTTTCCTGAATCTTTTGCCAATTATTAATTAAAATCTCATACATATTTCTATGGAATAAAAATAAGTAAATGATAAAAAGTTGTTGATTTACTTGTACTCTACCTATCTTTTCTTGTCTAAAGAATTCATTTTTTACATAAGATAAAAAATGATTTGCTTGACGTAACGTAAGGTTTTCAAGTTCGAAGAGCTTGAAAATTTCCATATCATCTATTTCTTCTTTTAAGTTTTCAGAAATAATTAGCATTATTTCCTCTCCAAAAAATTCAGGCTTTAATATGATTGGTAGCGATACTGTTTGATCAATTATTTTTTCTAAATAATTATGTTTTACTTTGACTATGTTTTTCCAATCCCCTACGAATACTATTCTTGCTTTCCTATTTTCACTAAATTCAACAATTTTTTTACATAGAAAAATTATCGGTCTAAATAATTTTTTTGGTTTTTTATCGTACCACTTAATAATCTTTTGAGGGTATTTTAGACCTTCTTCATGGATAGCATTAAAAAGCTTATAGAGTTCTTTTTGTGTAACTTCATCTAACCGATCAAAATCATCGATTATCAAAACTCTACTTTTTCTGTAAAATGGCCAACGTAATTTAAAAAGGCTCAAATTCATTAGAATAGTATCAACATTTATTAATTTGTTCTTAGATAAGTTAAACAAAGTAGTCACAATTACAGTAATTACAGTAACTAATAAAAACCATGCGTCAAAATTAACATAATTAAAAATACCTATACCTGTTAGCCAAGCGCTACCAAATATCATCCAACCGACTAGTGCAGAAGTGAAAAGCCCTTTGAAGAAATTTAATATAGGATTGACCTTAGAAAATACTTGTTTTGCTAAGCTTTTTTCATTTTTAGGATGCCATAAACTTAAATAAATAAATTTTAGTGTATCCTTTGATAAAGTTTCTGTTTTTTGCAAATATCTAGTTTTTCCACTACCCCATTTGCCCTGTAAAAAATAAGTTTTATTACCGTTATTTACTAATAAATCGGCAAACTTTTTTGCCCAATCAGATGTATCAATCTCCTTGATTTTCCATTCGGTATCTTTCATTTAATTTGCTCCTTTACTTCTAACCAAAGTAAAACCTTTTTTCAAAGAATTTTTAAAAAATATAGTGGCTTAGATTTTATTTAATCTTTTTTGTCCAATAAGGATCATTAGCCACATTGACCAGTAATTTTTGCATAATTTCTTTTAGTCTTTCATTACTTATTGAATTTTTTCTGTGTTTAATTATAGCTTCAGCTTTAGTGCTTTTATACGAACTTAGCAACTGATTTATATGTATAAATATTGTTTGCTGTGAAGAAATATTTTGTAAATCATATTGATGGGTAATGGCAGCAATTCTTAAGATGAAATGGAACCATTCTTTTGAATCAAATAAATCAACAAGTTCTGAACTTTTATTCGATTGGATCAAGTTGCAAACAGCTTGTTTAATTTTTTTATATCGGTCATATACATAATCACCATATATCTCATTTTTGTATTCAAAATTGAGAATTCTTTCACCTTTTGCTCTTGTTCCAAGTCCAAGATAGCAATCCCAAAAAGCCACATATTCAAAATCTGCAAGTTGTTCTATTTTTGCAACCTTTGTTTTTATTGGTGGAATCTTCAAACTGTAGTATGATACATCTAAAATATTTGAAGATGTCGGTTTAAAAAAACATAATTGGACAAGTAAAGCCTCAGCATCATATAGCTTTTTACCAAAATCTTTTTGATTTTCTATTTCATCTGCTTTTTTAGAGAAATACTTTGTAAGTGCATACTTACTGATTAAGCGATTATTTTTACTATTAAAAATACGAGTGACACTATAATCAGATTCGGGAGAACGAAAATTTAATAAGCAGGATCTGTAAATATAAAATTGCTCTGTTAGGGACATTTCGATATCCAAATTTTTTGTAATATTAGAAATTATTGTATGCATTTCGGAAAGAATATCCTTAATAGGTTTTGAATCCCTTTTATCATAAGAAGATTCCGGTAATGAATTTTCAATTCTTATTTCACAGTTCTCAAGTATTTTCATAACTAGTGAATTAGGCTCATGACGTGGCTCAGAATGCATTGCAAAAATTGCTGCCTTTGCTAGCTGAGGAATTATTTCCGCAATATAATCTTCCAAGTTTACAGAGCTTAAAAATTCAAAAATCTCTTGATATAAAGCTTGATCACTATCTTTAGAATATGCTAGTGGCTTAATTATTTCATCATTTTGTATGGAAATAATTAGATTGTTGACAGTTGGAATATAAGATTTTTCGTTTAAAAAATAAGCAACTTGATGTCTTTGAAACTCTGGTGGATATTTCACAGTATCAGCAAGGATTTTATTAATATATTGTTCTAATTCATCTTCATCATCCTGCTTAGTAGCAGTTTTAGTTAGATTATTAGAGTCCATACAGTAAGCAATAGTACTTAATTCTTTTTTATTTTTTTCTTTTTGCCAATCTTCATAAAGTTTTTGGTATCTATCTTTATGAAAGAGATAAAGATAGATAATAAGTAGTTCTTGGTCGGTTTGTACTCTTCCTTTTTTCTTTTGTCTACAAAATTCGTCTTCAACATACGATAGAAAATGATTAGCTTCACGTAGAGTCCTGTGTTCGTATATGAATAACTTTCCTATTTCAACTCTGCTCAAATCTTCATTTAAATTACTTGAAATTATTTCTACAAGTCTATTACTAAAACTTTGAGGATTTAAAACAAACGGTAGGGCAATCACTTGGTCAATAATCTTGTCTAAAAAATTATTTTTATTGTCCTTTATATTGTTCAAATTACCCACAAAAATAATTCGACATGAGCTCCTACCTTGTTGAATAGCATTGAAAAGTCTATAAAGTTCCCCTTGCGTTTTTTGACTTAAACGATCAAAATCGTCAATAATTAGGACGTTAGGACAGATTTTGGGGTTTCCTTTCAACATTTTTATGCTTGATGACATAAGGATTTTATCTACATTTATCACTTTGTTCTTTGTGAGACTGAATAAATTAATTACTACAGTTGCTATTATAGTTGTGATTGTAAATGCATAATTGGGTAAATTTATGGAAATAACTCCTTTTATAGCTAAAATAAGACTGCAAACTATTGTCAAGGCAACCAATGTATGACCTACTATTGTAGCTCTCTTAGCCAATTTTGGATGGGTTGCATCAAAAAGTTGCTTACTCAAGTTTTCGTTAAAGTTTGGCTTCCATAATTCTAAATAAATAAAATTTAAATTGTCTTTTGCTTTTTTTTCTACGTTTTTTAAATATTCTGTCTTTCCACTCCCCCACTTACCTTGTAAGAAAAAAGTCTTATTACTTTCGTCCCTAAGTAAATTTGCAAATTCTTCAGCATACATATCAGTTGAAATAGTAGGGATACGCCATTTATTTTTTGTCATTTTTCCCTTTAACACCTTATACTAACCATATAATATAACCTAAATTATAGAACTAAATATAAGTTTAGCAAAATGAATTTTGGAAAAATAATATGAATAAGTTTAGTATAAAGATTTTTAAAAAAATCGAACTGTAATAACAAAAAAGTGGATACTTTTATGTAGTATCCACCTTTTTGTTTGATAATTTATTAATAAGTCTAAGTTTAGAAAAACTTATGCGGAAAGAAATTATTCTGAATAAATATGCATTATCTGTTTAGTGCTTTATTACGAAGAATTAAATTAGTCCAAATTGTTTTGAATTTTAAATGGTCTATTTAGGTATTTTAGATAAATCAATTCTATCATAGGCGCCATTTTTGTTGTTTTCAGGATGTGGATCTAATCCAATAATGGTTATATCTCCTACATTAGGTGCGTAAACCCAAAACATCCTTCTTGCATTGCTAGTCTTATTTTCTAAATAAGACTGCCACACTTTCATTCCATATCTATTTGTTAGTGATGAAATTTCATGTGTATGAAGACCAGGATGTTTTGGATTTTCGGATAAAAATTTTAAAGCTTTACCCCATTTTTTATATAAGTTTGCGTCAGCTTTACTAATTGATTTACTACGATAAGATGTCTGTAACTTTTGCCATAACTCATCCATGTATGGCACTCCCATTATAATGTTAAACCGCATTTAAAAGTCCGATAAGTCTACTGGTGCAGACACTCTTCCTTTTTTTAAATTAGCAACAGATTCATCCATTACTTTTAATGCTTTATCGGAAATATTTTTTGGTTTAACTAATTCTCTAGGCTCCAGAACTAAGCAGCCGTTGTCATATTCTTTTACGTGGTAATAGTCATATTTAGATTTACGAAGTGTAATCCGTTTTTTACTATCTGTATGAGCATTGTAATTGTTGATAACTTGCATAATATATCTTCTCCTTTTCTGTGGGATTTCCCACAGAAAGTATATCATATTAAAACAAGTAAAAAAAGAAAATTATACTCAATTGCAAGAATGGAATACGAGCAAATATATATTTAGATAGTATTGCATGCAAAAATCTACAGACGTTTGGTTTAAATTTTAGCTACTACCCAAAATCAATTGTGTCTAATATATGTTCACGTGTTTCTTGGTCTAACCCCAGGTATCGAAATGTTACTTTTTCCGATGAATGATTTAATAATTCAGACACTAGGGCAACATTGTAATGAGATTGTACATATACCCGATAAGCACCAGTTTTTCTCATGGTGTGTGTGCCAAGGTAATCAATTTGTAGTATTTCACCAACTTTATGCATTATCATGTAGAATCTACGTTCATCGATGTGCTTGTTAGGATGCGTCATTGAAGGAAATAACCACTCACTCGTGAAAATAGTTTGCTTAGGATGTTCAGATTCGTATTTCTCAAGCCAATCATAATAATCTTCTAAATCTCGTTCAATTGGACGTAGATATAAGATATTCCTTTTCTGAGTTTTTTTATCAATAGTATACGCATTTCTCTTAACACGACCATGATGATCGAAAACATCTTCTTTTTTAAGCCTAAGAACATCGCTCACTCTAAGTAAAGTTGCCTTACCTACCTGAAAAATAGTGTAATTTCTTCTGCCTGTGTCAAATTTATGAAGAAGACAATCTTTTACTTGTTCTAATACATTCGAGTCTTTAATTGGCTTAACTATCTGCTTCATAAGTTACTCTTTCTTTCTAAAATCCTAATAGTGTTATTTTTATAAATATCTATATTATAGCACTAGTTGTTTTTGCTAACTTATAAAAGTACTGATATAATAGCTTTTTTCACTTAATCAGCTAGTGTTATTTTTACAAAATAACACTAGTAAGATTCGAAGAAAAGTAAATTAAGAGCAAAAACGCAAATTAGCATTTAAACAATTTAAATTAATAATTATCTATAACTCAAGTTGAACTTGGCCTTAGAATTGCGATCTCAGCATAAAAATAGTATAAAAAAACTTCAATGCTTTTAGATTCATTGAAGTTTAATATCAATAACTGACTTATAGAAATAATTTGGGTAAATTTAATTATTGATCTAATTCTATAATTGCATTCGCGAAATTGATCAAAGTTTCTAAATATTCCCTTTTAACGCAATTTACAACTTTTCCATGTCGGTGAACAAAATCAAAATTTTGAATTTGCCACAAGCAAACAAAGCCCTTTATTCCGTTTTGTTTGTCTGGGATCAAAATAGGATAAAATCTTTTATCATTTTTTAGCCTAGATACAGTAGAAATCGGCATGGCCACAATCATACCTGTCTTTTTGTTATATGAAGAGTTACTGATTACTACCATATACCTTCTAATATTATTTTTTTGTGGATCATGTCCTCCGTATTCTCTACCAGCGTGTGGTTCAGCATCTATGATTATTACGTCTCCTTGACTTGGAAAATCAAATTCTTTACTCATTTATAAAAGAACTCACCTTATTTTATTCAAATCCCCAACCTTCATTTCCTACTGATTTAACTTCCGAAAGCTCAGGATTATTTACTAGTTCAGATTGAAAATCATAGTTACCAAAATCAGTATCATAAAGATTTACTTTTTTTGAGATCTTGAAGTTACTATGTTTTTGATCCTTTTCAATAGTCAATAAAGTACCTGGATTCCAATCTTCCTTCTTTCTTAGCTCTGCTGGCAAAGTAATTTGCCCTTTCTGGCTTACTTTCATGACATAACCTTGCTTTTGCATGGCAACAAACCTCCTCTTGGTAAACCGCCTTATCTTAAGAAGTAAACGGTAAACCTGCTTACATGATACTATAAAACATTGTAAAGATAAAGTTTTTTGTTGCAAGTATAACTACTGAATAGATTTATGCTTTTTATTACTGCATGGTAATCTATAGTGGTCATAAATAGCACTACTAATAGTTTAGCTAAAAAATTAACTAATAAGTCTTAAGTAAGCATGATAAGGCATTTCTATGCTGTTTACCACCTTCTTAGATTTTCTTCAAGTTTAAGTGAGTCCTAAAAGTTGAGTTAACTGATTTTTCTACGTTAAATTTTTAGGAAACATTCATTTTCATAAAGATGGAGTATTACCAATAATTTTTTAAATTTACGATAAAGTATTATTTATAACATTAATGGAACACTTTTTTTGAGAAAGGTAAACAAGTATGGAAATAAAGTTTAGTAAAAAGGGCAGAACTCTTCTTTTTTTAGGAGGTTCAGCAATGCTTATGGTTGGCGAAACTCAAAGTCATGATACCGCAATTGCTACTACTCAAAAATCAAATCTAAATAAAACTTATGAAAAAACTAATTTTAACAAGAATAAGAAAAAAAAAGTCAAACTAGTTAGAGTTAAGTACGGAGATACAACTTGGGACATAGCTCAAAAATACGACTCTTCTGTTCAGCAAATAGTTAATGATAATAAGCTTGAGAATGGTGGAAATTTAATTCATGTTAATGATGAATTGAAAGTACGTCCACATTCTGGCAAAAGTGTTCCAAATTCGATACAACAAAAATACGACTCTTCAAGAAGTAATTATGATAGTAGTCAGACTGCTAATGTGAATGATTCAACTTCAATAAACATTAATAAAGAAACAAAGAGTATTTTTTTAAGTAATGAAAAAGAAGCTAAAGAATGGATCGCTCAACGAGAGTCTGGCGGTAGTTACACAGCACGCAATCCATCATCAGGCGCCTACGGCCGTTATCAGTTGACGCCAGATAAATTACAAGGTGACTATTCAGCTGCAAATCAGGAAAGAACAGCTGATACATATGTAAAAGCGAGATATGGTTCATGGCAAAATGCCAAACAATTTTGGATGGTTCACAATTGGTATTAGATTTCGAAAATAGGTTGCTGTTGCAAAATCGCTAGCCTAGCAGTAATTTTAGTTTAAAATTACTGCTAGGCTTTGGTTTATGTTTTTTGAGTGTAACTTTTTCTTCCCACTTTTTAAATAATGCTAAAATATTGTATAATTAGAAGTAAGTTCTTATGCAAAGAGGTTTTGATTCAATGGATAGAGCTCATTATGTCAAATTAATAAATGTAGAATTGAGACAACTTCCCTTTTATGTTCAAGAATTTTATCTAGAAAAAAATCTATCAATAACTACTAAATATCAGTATTTAACTGAAATTAGACGTTTTTTTACTTGGCTAAGACAAGAAGGAATTAGTTCGGCATCGGCAAACAAAAATGTTGAGCTTACAACGCTTGAACATCTTAAAAGAGACGATATTAAACTATATATAGATTTTTTACGTAATAGTAGGAATAAACAAGGAAAATTTAATTCCCCTACTACGGTGAACAGGTCTATAGTTGCATTACGTTCATTGTTTCACTATTTAACTGTCATTGCTGATAATAACAAAGGAGAACCTTATTTTTATCGAAACCCTATGGCCAAAATAGAGGCACTTCCTGCATCTAAGACATTGAATTTCCGCGCGCATGAACTACGTTCACATATGTATCGTGGAAAGGAAAAACACGATTTTCTTAACTTCTTAGAAAACGAGTATGAAAACCACGTAAATAATTATGTTAAAGGTCATTTTATTAAAAATAAGAAAAGAGACATTGCAATAATTGCTTTGATGTTAGGAACAGGAATTCGAGTTCAAGAAGCTGCTAATACGGATACAAGCGATTTAGATTTAAAAAACGCAATGATAAAAGTAACCCGAAAAGGTGGTCAGAAAGACGCTGTTCCAATATCGGAATGGGTTATACCCTATGTTTCAAACTATTATAAGTCAAGAAAGGTAATATATTCTCCAGCAGCTGATAATAAGGCTCTATTTCTAGTCCGTTACAAAGATAAAGCAAAAAGAATTACTTCAAATGCTATAGAATCCTTTGTAAGTAAATATTCTGCTGCATTTGGAAAAAGGCTTACGCCACATAAACTAAGACATACTTTAGCTTCAGAATTATACGAGCAAACTAAAGATAAGGTTCTAGTTTCTCAACAATTAGGGCAACGAGGAACTACAGCAACAGATTTATATACTCATGTAGATCAGACAAAACAGAAAGAAGCATTAAATCGGACAAAATAGTATCTTATTTCTATTACTTAATGCCGTAAAACCGACTAAAATGCCATAACTATTATTACTACTAAATTATCTTAACAAAAAATATTTTATGTCTTTGAAAAGCAGTTCTAAAATCTAACTAAACTAAAATACAAGATACTGATTAAAAATCGGAACCGTGTACTAAAAGCTAAAAAAGCTAAGAGGGTACATTTTTATATTCTTTAATAAAAATACTTTCTGTTCACCATAGATTTGTAAAAAAACTGTTAAAACTTTTAAGTATATCATAATATTTTATGTTGTTAAACGATATGATATGAAGAAGGAACTTAATGTACTGAGCCCCAAAAGTTGGACAAACTTTTGGTTTTTTATGACTAAACTATCTAAACCGAAAAAATTGAACTTTAACAAGATTGGAAAATTAAGGGTATTTCGGTACTAACTATTGCTAGAAGAGAAAATCTAAATCCTACAGCTTTAAATTATAAAATTAAACTAATTGATCGTAACGGCCCAGTTATTTTAGATTGTTCTCACCAAACTTATACCTAAGAATTCAAGGAAAATGCAATTAAGCATGCACTATTTGGCGCTAAATCTATTATTCAAGTATCACTATATTTGAGCTTGAGAATCTACGGTATGTTAAACTATTGGCTACGCGAATACAAAGAAAACGGGTACGATATCATTATCAAACCCAAAGGACGAACTGCTCATAAACAAGAAAAAAGGAACTATTGCGACAGCAACTGCAACAGAAGATTCAGCATCTAGAAGAAGAGAGCTTGCAATTGTGTATCGTCAATGCCTACAAAAAAAATAAATGCCTTGGAGCATAAAACACCCAAGAAATAATTTAGACGAATACTAAGCTAAGGTGCATCTTTAAAGTCAGCTTAGATTATATTTTTAAGACTTACCCTTATTTGCCCGCAGCATCTACTATTATGCTATTTCTCACTTGTTAAACAAAATAAGCAACCCAAATTAACCGCTGGAATTAAAGAAGTTTATGACTATCATCAAAAACGTTATGGCTACCGACGGATTGCTCTGCAACAGATTAAAGAAGGCTAGCAAGCTAAATTAAAGTGGTCAGAAGGATTATGAATAAACTGGGTTTAAAAGCTAATAAATGAAATCGACATAAATATTCTAGTTATCGCGATACAGTGGGCAAGATTACACCCATTTTAATTAAACCCAGCCTTCTTGCTTTAAGACCAAATATGAAGTGGTACGCCGATATTACTAAATTTTATCTTAAGGGGCAAAAGCTTTATTTGTTACCTGTCACCGATTCTAGATGGCTGAGCTGAGGAGATTGTTTTCTACTCAATTACATGGCATTACTCAAAGCGTGTCATGCAAGGAAAATTCAATGGACAACAGCTTAATAGAAAACTTCTTTGGCTTGCTTAAAATGGAAATGTTTTACGGTCAAGAATATAAGTGCCATAATCTGCAAAAACTAACTAAAGCATTCACAAAATGCATTCGCTACTAAAACGAAGAAAGTATTAAAGAAAGACCAAAAGGCCCGATCTCGAAAGAACATCGAGCACAAGCCTTAAAGAAATGATATTAACTTTTTGTCTAAGTTTTTGGGTCCAGTATATAAACTAGATAGTAATTAAATCCAAAATAGGTCAATTTTTCTTTCTGTTTTCAAGGTGTATTTCATCGTCAAACATATTTTTTAACCTTTGTTCAACTTTATGAGCAATAAAAACGATAGTTATATTTTGTTTTGTTAAATATTGCATAATGCTGTACATAGCATTAGAATCAATGGCACTAGTACCCTCATCAATCAATAGAAAAGTAGAATGGTTAAATAAGCTTCTTGCTAAAACAATCTTTTGACGCTGACCACCTGAAATTTTTTCTGAGCTAATTACCGTTTCAAGTCCCATAGGTAAATCATCAATATCCTGATTTAGTTTTACATGATTACATATATGCTTAATATTGTGGTCAGATTGAGGTGAAAACATTGTAATGTTTTCACCTATAGTTGCTGGAAAAATAACCGGTTCTTGTGGTAAATAATCAATACTACTCAAATCTGGTTTTATTATTTTACCTTCGTGATTAATATAACTTATTTTTCCGCTTGTTGGATGTGTTAGCCCTTTAATAACTCTCAATAAAGTTGATTTTCCAGTACCATTGTCTCCAGTCAACAAAACTTTTGTTCCAGGTTTAACTGTAAAATTCGGATAATTAATTACTTGCCCGTTCGAAAAAGTAACTTTCAAATTTGTCACTTGCACTCCCGTTACTACTTTACCAGTTTGATTTTTAGTAACAACCTTTTTACATGAATCTTCCATCTTTTCTCTGAGTGGGCGAACGGATTTAATTAAACCCCAGCAGGTAGCTATATTCTTAATTGATCCAAAAAGATAAGAATCAAAATTACTTATACTAAAAATTACACCAAAGCGAATTATATTTTGTGTTACCAAAACGCTTGTTAGAATTAGCATAATTGCATCCCCTACTAGATAAAGCAAACTACTAACATAATCAAAAATTTGGTTAACCTTATCATTACTTATATATGCTTGCTCCATATTTTGACTAGTATCAGATAAAACTTTGAAAAATTTTTGACCAGAAAAATACTGGCGAATTTCGTTTAATCCAATTAACCATTGTCCCAAAGTTTTTAAATAATGTTCGTTTTCTTTCGACAAATTATTCATCGCTTTACTCAATGGTCTTTCAAAAAAATAAGGAGCCAAAATCTGTATGGCAACGATTAATAAGGACGTCAATAATAACAACCAGTGATATGATAAAAGCAGACCAATGCTGAAAAAAAGCAGAGCAAAATTATAAGCTAATAATCTAATCTGATAAAATAGATTTTTTTCTAATAAATTTAAATCCGTAGTCATTCGATTCTGGATATTACTTGTCTCATTATTGCCAGCTTTCAAAAAATAATGGTCGGCAAGTTTCTGACGTATTTGGTGAAAATATTTCAGAACAGCATACTTCCAAAAATATTTGCTAAACTGTAAAAAACCATATCCAGCCAGAATCCATAAAAATTGGATACCAGCCAAAATACCAAAGTTAATCAAATTTTTTTCTTTAATAGCATCAAATAGCAAAGATTGGACTTGATTAGCATTAGTAAACAAGCCTGCACTTGCAATAGCTAAAAGTAGAGACATCCAAAAATATATTGGATGTAGTTTGCATATATCTTTAACTTTCATTGTTAATTCCTTTTCCCAAATAAATTTTTTTATTAAATTGGCTTTTCTCCTTTTCAGTTAAATTATGGCTTATCATAATCAAAGTTTTATTACTTGCCAGCAACTCAGATAAAATTTTATTACTTGATATTTTATCTATAGCACTGATTGGTTCGTCTAGTAACATAATAGATTTGTTATGAGCTAAGGCTCTTGCTAATACTACTTTTTGTTGCTGTCCTCCTGAAAGGATAGATTTCGAAACTTTAATATTTTTAAACAGAAATTCATTTGGCAGTGCCACTAAATTCGCAGCTTCTTGTACTACTTTTAAAGGCATTTTTTTAAACATAGTGATATTTTCTATAACACTACCTGGAAATAAGACTAGATCTTGAGGAAGATATGCAAATTCAGCAAAATCGGGTTTAACTTTTTCACCTTTAGTATTAAAGAAAGATACAGTACCTGTTAATGGTTTTTTAAGCCCCATTATTAGTTCTATGAGCGTTGTCTTTCCTGAACCACTCTCGCCATAAAGAAGTATTTTTTCACCTCTTGTAATTGTTAAATCAGGATAATGCAGTATACTTTCTCCATTATACGAATAGGATAAATTATACAATTTGATTTTTTCTATGCTTTGCATTTTGGCATTTGAAGATTGCGAAGATGGTAATGATACTTGTTTTTTCAAAGTTTGGTCTCTAATGCTTTTCGTGGACTTAATATAATTAATATCTTCAACAATATCTAATAAAGTCGAAAAAATACCATCTGCGAATACACTAGCCGTGACAATTACACCGAAGCCAACACGATTACCGAAATATAAGAGACCAGCTATTACTGTAATACCAACACGCCCTATAGCATCAGCAATGCTTTGGATAAACTCGGCCCAGGTCAAAACTTTTTTCCGAGCAATTTGACTATTTTCAAGTTTCTGACTTCCCTTCCCCAGAGCCAACTTAAAAGCTCGACCAATTTTATATTGTCTTGCCACTTCTAAACCTGACGTCCATTCCTTTATTAAATTTAAAAATATATTATTGTTATCAGAAACATTTTTAGTTTGAGTAACTGTATATTTTTGACAGATTTTCGGTATCAATAAAGAAATCAAAGCCATTACTATTGTGAAAAATACAAGAACCCAATCAAATTTTAACAGTGTATTAATAGCTAAAAACTGGTATATAATGCTAGCTATTAAGTCAAAAATTCTAACAAAATAATCGTCATTTAATATATTGAGATCATTACCTAAAGAATTCTGCATTGAGCTGACCGATTTATTTTGATTTTGTAAAAAAACGTGAGATTCTTTGTTGCGCACGTCATGGAAATACTCCTGAGTTTGCTTTTTCCATTGATAACTAGATAAGTTATACATAAAATCATTAATTGTGAATAGTAATAATTGAATTATTGTAATTATAATAAAGGCATTAATACGGCCTTTAATAATGAAATTCATCTGTATATCTGTAACGTAAGTAGCTACAGTATTCAAAATTTGTGATATCGTAAGAACAATAATAATAATAATAAATCTTACTCGACTAATATTAACAAACTGTTTAAACATATTTCTCCATTGAATTTCTTCAGATTAATAATAAATCTTAGCTTTAACAATAAAACACAAACTAATCGTGATTTAGTGTTTTCTCTAATTCCGATATTCGTTTAGACACTTTTTGCACTTGAGATATAGGAATCGAAGTATCAGCAATTAATTCATCCAGTTTATGTTTTAATAGATCCAATTCATTATTTGAACTTTTACTTGTCGTATTAGACAATAACAGTCTTTTTTTATTTATACTCCACTTTTGAAAATTTAATTCATTAATTATTTTTTTGTCATGAGTAACAATAATTATGGAAAAAGGATAATTTTTAAGAAATTCTATTAATGCGTTTACAGAAGTTATGTCTAAAAAATTATCAGGCTCATCAAGTACAAGAATATTATGCTCTCCTAGCAAAATTCTTGCTAGTTTATAACAAACCAATTGCCCGCCACTTAAAGTTGATATTGAATTATTTAAGCAACTACCTAAATGTAAATCCCCTAAAAGTTGTCTAGTAGTAGTAGTGTTAAAAACACTTAACTTTTTAATTTCTTCTCCTACTTTTTTTGTGTTTGTTATCTCTTTCGAAATATCCTGTGAGAAAAAGCCTATTTTAGTCTTTGGATTAATCCATCCGTTTAGATTTTTATCTACTAATTTAGATAAAAATACAGATTTCCCACAACCATTTTTTCCAGTCAAAATAATCTTATTGGTATTTTTTATTTTTATAGTTTCTGCTATTTCAAATAACATTTTATTAGATTTGCAAATATTTTGAGCATTGATTCTTATTAAACTATCTTTTGCTTTCATTTCCAAATTGGAAACTCTAAAATTGTTTAATGTTATTGGATGTCGGGTAAGAGGCTTTTTTAGTTGATTTGACTCTTTATCTATCCTTTTATTTAAAACTTTGCTAGAGTGTGATAATTTCTTTTCGATTTTATTTGAGTCTTTTATTTTCCAATCAGACCAAGAAATTCCCTGTTTCTTTTTAATAGCATTATGTCCTTTATTTTCCAATTGTTTTTGTACACGTCTTAATTTGTTAATTTTCTTTTTCTTTAGTTGATAATCTTTTCTTGTTCGTTGCAAATCAGCCGTTTTTTTTCTTTCATAATCGGTATATGTTCCTTTAAATTCAATAACTCTTTTATTCTCTATGTACCAAACGGTATTTATTACTTTGCTAAGGAATGCTTGATCATGACTTACTACTAACAGTGGATGATTGAAACTATTCAACGTATTTACCAGCCAGTTTTGCTGATCAAAGTCCAAATTTGAAGTAGGTTCATCAAGTAATAAAATAGCTTTTTTACTTTGATTTGCTCTTTTTATTGCAGATAAAATAGCTTCTTTTTCTTTTTCTCCACCACTTTGGTGATCATGGCTCATAACTTGGGTTACCATAAAAGTTTTACAGTTGTTAATTATATTAGCATTTATTTCCATATTGACAGGTTTATTATTAATTATTTTTAGTAATGTAGTCTTACCAGAACCATTAATACCTATTAGTCCAATTTTTTGTTGCTGATTAATTGTCAGATTTGAAGCGTCGATAACTAAAGTGCCTTTGTTATTTACCTGTAAACTAGCAATTTTTAGATATTCCACAATATAATTCCTCACTTTTTTAATATAAAGAAAGAATTTTAAGCCAGTTAAATTCTATATCACTTGATACTGCCATTAAAGTCATAATTACACCAGTTGATCCCGTTAAAAAACTTATATCATTTTGATAAGTTTTACGACTATTAGGTTTGAAAGGTGTTAAATAGTCATAATTATGGTACATATACTTATAGTCACTCTCAGCATTTTTTAATAAAAGATCAACGTAAAAATCTTGTTTTTCTTTTAGTTCATTGCTTTTAAGCTTTTTGTTTATATTCTGAATGCATAAAATTAGACCTGATAATCCGTGACATATGGTCATAGAATCTATATACAAATCAGAAACAGATTTCTTGCATAGAGTAAAAATACTCTTCATGGCTATTTTTTTTAAATCAGTATCACCTGTCACAATTGATGCATTATATAAAACATTAGCTATTCCTGGTGTTCCATAACACCAACTTGCTCTTGGAAATTCACAAGTTCTCTTAATTTTTGCAGCTTTTCTGGTTGGCCACCATATATTTGAATTATTTTTGATAATATTTTCTTTGTAGAGATTAATCAATTTATTTACAATCGATGTTTCATTTGAAAAATTTAGCCCATTTAATTGTAATAAATCTAATACAGACAACGGCCCAGCCATACCATGAGATAAGCTAAAATTTGTCGCACCGTAGGGAAATTCTTTAGCCAAATATGGAAGTATCATATTCGATGGTGGTATAACCCAAGAACTAATACTAAGCATAGATATAAAATCCATTGTTATGCTTTTGAAAAGTTTAAAGTCTTTATTATAAATTCCACTATTAAACAGAAAGGATATTATAGCGGCATATCCATCTATTAAATCGTAATTTGATTCACACAAGCCAAATTTATCTATCGTATCACTTAATTCTTTTTTATAGTTCTTTAATATTTTGAAATATATACTATCGAATTGGTTTTCTATCGAAATACCCCACTTCTCATCTTCCAATCTTGAAAAATGAAATGCATACCCTATTCCACATAGACCATTAAATGTATTCATTGACAAAGTTGCATGTTTCATTAAAAATATGAGCTTTTTAAGATAATATTTTTTTGTAGCAGCAAAGCTTTGTTTACTATATTTCTCATAACTGGCTAAAAATAGTAAAACACTAATGTAAAATTCTATTTTTTTGTTTTCATCTGCATATATTTTAGTATCGTTCAAAAAGAATTCTACAAAGTCTTTGCAATCCAAAACTAAATTAGCATAATTTTTAACTATATGATTAATTTTACTATTTGCCATTTTTAATTACCCAGATAATACTGTGCTTCTTTAGCGAATTGTGTCCACAAGCACATGATTCGTTGCTCAGATTTTCCATGTTCTATGCCAAGTCTATTGCAATGCATATGAAATAGGCTAAATAATAATTGTTGATTATATTTATTAAGAACTTTATCGTCTGTTTGAAGTAAAGCTTTATAAAAAGAAACTTTATTGGAATTAAGTGACTTTTCTTTTACAAAATTTATAAAAGATTGTTTATGCATTTGTACATATGACTGGCTATTTTTAAAAACTTCCTTATGTAAGTGTGTGTTATAAAACATTTTTTCTAATGTCGCAGAAAGGATCGTTTGCGGAACTCCTAATTGAAGCGAAAAGTTTTCTAAAGACTCAACTATATTTAAATCTGTGTATTCGTTTTTGGGCAGAGAATAGAACTCAATAGCTGCCAAGCTGTCTTTATAAAAAATATTTTCAATTTTATTGATAGAATATAATCCACCATATCTTTCTAATTCTCTATCATAACTATCAAATACTATATTAGAAATCATATGTTCCTCTAGTAAATAGTGTGCCCATGAATTAATTGCATTAATTAAGTATATTAATTTATCCTTATCTACTAACTTGAACCTTACTCGTATATGAAAGTCGTCATCTGTATATAATAAATAGTGAAAACTACTTATGGTCCTATTTGCCTTTAGCTGCTTATATAAGCTAAACAAATCATTTTTTATTATTTTTGATGCAGCACTTTTTAAGCAATATAATTTCATATACACCCATTCATCACCTAAAATATATTTTCTGTTTCTTGCATTAGGTGATACTATCTGTTCACTAGAAATGTTTAAACTTGTTTGTTTCCGACTTCTAGTGTTAGCAAAAAAAGATAAAACGTATTCATTTAAATCAGAGCTTTTATTAGCTAAGCATTCATAAATCGAAATATTATTCCTAGCTTTTTTCAACTCTTTTACCAGCATTTGCTTGTGATCATTTAATTTTAAATTTAATAATATTCTATTATCTCCTTTTTCTAAATAAACCATATTGGGGACTTCCCATTTTGCCATAAAAACTTCTAGCTCTTTAAGCAAAGCTTGTGCTGTCTGATTTAAATCTATTGTGTTTGCGTTTAAGTTCCACCGTCTAGGAGTTAGCAATACGTTTTTATAAAAAAAGCCAGGTATAAATGGAAAATTTTCATAAGATTCAAGTAACCGAATTATGTAGAATGGATTTTTTTCTTTCTCATGCGATGCTTCTATTAAAAAACTGGAAATATATGATAAAATTTCACCGTTTCTATAATTAACCATAGATGTAGAAGAAAATCTTACCTTTTGCGCACGTTTTTTTAGTTTAAAATAAAAAAAGTAGTGATCATTTACACTTTCAAGTCCAACTAATATATTTTTCAGATTTACAATATTTGTATCTTTATAACTATCTATTAGAGTTCCAACACTGACAGCTCTACTTCGCATATTGTAGTTTGCCAATATATTTAAATTTCTTTTATTCTTAGGATTATCCAAAATTTCAATTTCATTTGGTTCCATCAAATAATTTTTTTCATTAAACATGTAACTAAACCGGCCAAAACTTTTACCACTCATATCACTGCCAGAATTAGGAACAAAAAAAGCGTCTATTTTCGAATTATTTATTTGTTTACTTGTTAATGTTTGAATAAATACTTCGAGGCTTGAAGGAAAATACATATCTTCTTTTGGTTCTTTATATTCTGGCAAACTACATTTCTCAATGTCGCAATAATTTCTACCTTCCTTTATTGTATTTAATATATTTTCTTTAAGTTTTATACTAGTTTGTGTTTCATCATCTGATAAATTAGACAGAATTTTAGTTGAATATGGGAAGCCACATCCAATAGAAGGATTCAACAATTCAAGCAGATCAACTTCTGTATACAGCCCGTATTTCTTCAAAAATTTTATTTTATATTGTTCTAAATAGTAAGACTTAATATAACTAGGTGTTATTTTCTCTAAGTAGTCAATTGTTTCCGTTAAGTTTTTTATTTTTTCTGTTAACTTTGGCGCATTTTCATTGCTTTTTAAATCAACCTGTAAATAATTATCTGTTTTGGCTATACTTTCCATTATACTTATTATTTTATTGTACTCATCAATACCCTCTCCAATCTTCATAAGAGAATATTTATTGATTTCATTTTTCAAAAAAACTAGTTTATTCTTCAAATCTGCTTCAATATCTAAAAAAGACAGTTTCTTAATCAAACTACTAAATGGATTATTATTCAAAGTGTCAATGGATAGATTTGTCAACAAAAATTCGTTAGATATCAATTTACTAATATATATTATTACTTTTTGACTGTCTGAGATCTTATAGAAATCACATAAATCATCTACTAAACTTTTTACTAAAACAGTATCTTGGGAAGCTTCGTAAATATACTTAACAATAGGTGTTTCTTTTATTCGTTTCAATAAATCGTTTTTGGATGAATTGGCAACATATAGCAATTTATAAAATGAACCATCTTTAACTGCTAATTCGTTCCATTTCACATATAGCTTTGTTATATTTTCTGGATTAGACTGGATTTTCTTAATTACTCTACTTAGCCATTCTAAATCAGGTCTAACATATTTATATTTTTTACAGTCATTCCGTTTAGAACTATCGTTTATCTTATTTAGTGATATGCTGGCATTTAGCCCATAGGGTGTTGCACGGGCACACAATCTATTAAAATAGTTAAAAATTGACTTTGTTATGTGTCGATATTTTTTACTTCCCGATTTCAAAAATTTAATTTTTGACGCTTCATTAAAAAGTTTTCTATTGTTTACTAATAAAATTTCCATAAATTGCTTATTTTTCAACAAATCCATTAATTGAAAATTATGCTGGGCTTGGTCAGTAAAAAAGTCTTTATATTCTTCCATGCCATAAAAAGGCGCTCTAATTGTATAATATTCTTCTAAAATATATTTGCTCAATATAATTTTCCTCATAAAATAAAAAGATCAATATGTTGTAAACATATTGATCTTTAACTTATTACATAAAACAATAAATTTAACGCATGCAACAACCAGAAGAAGTAACACCTGTGTTTCTACGAGGTCCAAATAAAGATGATGCGTCTTCCATCTCAATATCTTCAACATTCAAATTTAAATCTAAATCTAAATTTTCGTTAGTCATTTTTATCATCTCCTTTTTATTATTTTTAATTTATTATACATTTGTTTTAAAATTAATCAAATTTTTTAATTTTCATTTCAAAAATTTAGATTATTTTTTATAGAAAATCTAAAACCACATCAGCAATTATCCCAGTAGTAAACTCTAAAAGTTCTATCGAATCAGTATAAATGACCTTAAACGTGCACAATTAATTATATTTAATAAATCTACCTTTAAACGTCATAGAATAAATAGAGTTCATTCAGCAATAAAGGATTGCATTA
Organism: Lactobacillus melliventris; assembly: GCF_042679465.1. Lineage (NCBI taxonomy): Bacteria > Bacillati > Bacillota > Bacilli > Lactobacillales > Lactobacillaceae > Lactobacillus > Lactobacillus melliventris. The sequence continues at coordinate 83,248 of NZ_JBHTMT010000007.1, forward strand.
AATTATTTTCCAAGAAATTTAATATTTTCTCTGAAGTAGCTGAATTTTAGTTATTATTGAAAAATAGAAAAAGACAATTTATTTTCGATTCGGGGATGCACATAAATATCGCAGATTTCAATTTTATCTTGTTTACATAATTTAGCCATAAAAATACCTCCAAATTTAGAATAAATTTGGAGGTCACATTAATATTACTTCTTAATGCTTTTCTAAAAATGAAAAATCATTCTAGTTAATTTATTAACTCACTTTAAAACAGCGTCAAGTTCTTTATAATCAAGCTTTGGATCATTTAACTTCACGCCGTCTGGCGTATCAAAAATTCCAAACAACCTAAAAAATTCCACAACTTCTGCATAGGAACTAAATAGATGTTTAACTTGCTGAATTAACAGAGAATTATCTAAATAAATTGCTACATTCCATGTTTCATAATTATTAAAGCCGTTATATCCTTTACTTTTAAGCATATCTTACCTTTCTATTTAAATTAGCAAAACACTCCAGTTTTTGAATAAACATATTGGCCATTAGTTATATTGGCTTTATAAACGAAAGTATACTGACCAATAGTTCGAAAAATCCTAATATCTTTATCCGGTATTCCAATAGTTTTAATGTTCAAATTTTTTTATAAATGGGAAAAGTATTTGTTGCTGATACTAAAAGTAATGGTTTATCTGTATCAATGGCCATAATCCACTGGTTTTTACCAATTTTGTACCAGACTAATTTGTTTTTCTTTTTTACTACAAAAACTTTATAAAGTTTTGTAGATAAAGACATTTCAGCCTTTTTATATAAATAAGTTGGTTTGGCATAAACAGAAACTCTATTACCGACACCAGCTAAAACTTTGAAAAGATATTTCTTCCGAATATTTTTATCAGACTTCAAACCTACTGCTTGAATAGTTTGTAAATTTATCTCTTCCATAGTCTTTATTGATGGTAATAAAAATATAATAATTATTAATAATTTAGTAATTTTACTACATAAACTTTTTATGTTTTGCATTTTTCCCTTTAAATTAAATTTTCTTCTTTTGGCTTACTTTAATAATTATATTAGTACGCCCGGTTTTATTATCTAGATGAAACTTTATACGACTTTTTAATATTTTGATGTCTTCATTTGATAAACTGATCTGATAATCACTTTTTCTAGGATTTGTACTTCTAGAAAAGATAAATCTCGATCCATATAAAAGTTCTTTACCCTTTGAATTAATTAAACTAACTTTCGGGTGGGCAACAAAAATACTTTTATTCTCATCTCTATAAATAACGTCATAGTTTTGTCCGCAAACTGAAAAAGTATCAATATAAAAATATTTGTCTTCAATTTCTTCCGCAATGAATTTATAGCTATTAAGTAAATACTTTGTTTCAATTCCAGTCTCTGAATCAATTTCTAAAACTTTTACTCTATCTTCCTTTTTCATGACTATTTTTCCTTAACTTAAAAAATTAACTGATCTACCTGAATTACTTTGTAATTAAAATAGTTTTCAAGATGCTTTTTAATTTTCTTGATATCTTTGTCAGTTAAACTAGTCTGCAAGCCTTCACAGTTCCTAGTTAAAATTATTCTTCCAAAAAATATAGGCTTATTGTTTAAACTAATTACACTTACCATAGGGTTAGGCTTTAAAAGCCCTTCATCATCGATGATAAAATCATAATCTTGACCAGTAATTGACCAAGAACTAATGTCGATATAATTACAGTTGATTTCCCTATAAAAGCTCCTCAAATTATTATCGATTACTTTTTCAGTAATACCTTTTTCAGGATCAATTATTAATACTTTAATCTTTGAAATTTGTTTCATTTTGATTTTCCTAAATAAAAATATTAAGGTAAATACTTTAGAATCACTAAATGTGGATATTTAGCAACCATTCAGCTCTGACGATAATATTGTTCAAAGAGTATAAATAAAATAAAAATACACATACATATAGCTTTAATTGGTGTTAAACCTGTTGTATTGCCCTCTTCATCATTAAAAAATTTAATCATTATAAATCCTCTCCTAATAAAAAAGAGCAGCCTTTAAAAATGCTGCTTTTCCCTATTACTAATTTCTATTTATTTATCTCCATAAACAAGTGCTGTTGTTTTCCCATTAAGTGTTGTTTCAATTTTTAAAAATGTCTCAATATGTTTTGGATATCTTTCTTTACTCCAGTCAGACACTGAAAAATATTCTTTAACTTCTTTAGTATAGGGCATTATATTAACATCGCTAAAACTGTGAGCGTCATCTAAGCAATTCTCAATAAAGAACACACCTTTACACTTACGTGTTAATGAATCTCCATGCCAAACAACAGCATTCATACCTCTAATCGCAAGATTAAAAATCAAGAAAGGAATTGCTTGGTCTGATTTTTCTTCACAAAAATATAAATAATTGTGTGGCTTATAGACAAAATTATCATGTTTAACTTGATCCTCTACCCACTTAGCTATTGTTAAAGTACCAGCTCCTGCACCAACATCAAGCCTTATGCCACTATTATTCCATTTACGATCATTGTGGGATAATTGTGCTAATAGTTTGCTCAAATTATAAGGTGTTAAGTCCTGTTTTTGCCTGTTCATTTCAGCTTGTTCAGTCTGAAAGTAATCGAAAAACCAGTCTTTTGTAAGATCATCAGAAACACTTAAAAATTTTTCAAACACTCTCACACGTTCACTTTTGTTTAACAAAATTTGGAATAATTTCCTGGGAACTTTATAAGGTTCTATGTCCTTTATATCAAGAAGTTTATAAATTGCTTCCTTTGTAATTTTATCTTTCATACCTGTCATTTCATTCAATTTCTAATAATCTATAAGTTTGCTAACAAAAAGAAAGTCATTCCTTTAAATAGCTATTTCTTTTTACCTATTAATTTTTTTATTTTCTTTCACCTCCTTCAATCTGTACATAACTTGTTGAACCAGGTCGTCGGGAAATGAATTTTTTAAGCTTTCAAATTTTTGCTTTTCCTTAAACGAATACTTATTACTTGAAGAATGAGATTGATCAACATTAGCTGATGATAGGTCATACATACTATGTATCTCTCCATCTGTATCAACCAAAATACTATCTGAATTTAAATTAATAGTATCTGTTTCTTCAAACCTTTTTTTATCATTACCCGCAGAATAGTCAGTAAATGTATTAATAGACTGCTTAGTCTGAATCACACGTAAATATTGCCGGTTTATTATATCCTTTCGAATGTTGCTAGGGATGGAGCTAGAAATTTCATCAATATCACTACTATCCAACACATCACCTTTTAATTCTTTTGAAATAGATTTTTCTGAAAAAGCTGCTCTTATCTTTTTCAAAACCTTTAAACCTTTTTTCTTAAAAAGCAAAAATAACAATATCATTAAAATAAATAAATATTTCATCTTTTCCCTCAAAATAAAAAGGGAAATAACAATAATGTTACTTCCCTCATTAACTAATATTTTTCCGTTGTTTCGTTGCTGAAACCACCTTCTTTCCTTCACGCAAAAAGGAACATTGAAATTATTCAATGTTCCTTCTTTTAATCTTTTTTCTTAGTTCCTTTGACCTTTATGATCAATTTTTTCAAGTTTCGTCCTTCATTCGAAGAATTTCTGAAGTAAACTACCTACAACTTCCAATTGGAAATTATCACAGAAATATACCCGTGTTACATCTCAATACTTATATAGCTTACAAATTAATTATAGCATAAATTTTTATAAAAACTTTCACTTGTTTCTCTTATTAAATTTTTATAACTAATATAATTCTTTCTCTGTTTTGATATGACCTCCAAAATTAAGCCTGTTTCACATTTAATACTGTATAAGTTTTAAAATTTAATAACTTGATCTGCTTTAGCTATCAAGTCATTATTATAAGTATGGGTTACGTATAATAATGTAATAGGTAAACTTAAAAGTTTGCTTTCAATTTTTTGCAAAGTTGTTTTATCGATTCCAGAAGAGAACTCGTCCAATATTAACACATTTTTTTCTCGAAGTAGTAATCTTGCTAATTCAATTCTTTTAGCCTCTCCACCAGATACTTTTGTGTCTGAATTTCCTAGTTTCATGCTCAACGATTCAGCATTGGCCCACTTATCCAATTCTACAAATCTTAAAGCTTTAATTATAATCTCGTCCGGATAACTTTTATATAAAGTCAGATTATTACGTAATGTGGTTGCAAAAACATGGCCATCTTGTGGTAAGTAACTGAAATTTTGATAAATTTGATTATCTGTAAGTTTTGTAATGTTTATTCCATTTAACAAAATCTCTCCTCGATAATTATCTAATTGTTTGGTAATAAGTTTAATGAAAGTTGATTTACCACTACCACTTTTACCAACAATTAAATATTTTTTCCCAGCTTTAATTTTAAGATTCAGTGAATCAATAACTTTTTTTTCTTTAAAAGAAACACTTACATCCTTTAACTCTATACTAGAAAAAGTATCAATATTTTTTTCATTGTTAATTGTAATTGTTTCTTTATTTGTTTCATTTTCAATTGAATCAAATACTTTTTTTCCACCAATCCATTGAGAAAAAAGATCAGAAAAACTATAAATAGGAAAAGAAATATTCGTAACTAGTTGAGTAAACGCCACAATTTGACCAATTGATAAGTTGCTCTTTATGATAAAAAAAGTTCCAATTAACCAGGTACCAAAATATAAAAAGTCAGAAAAAGTTTTATTGAAAACCGTCACTGTATTTTCAGTCTTTAGCTCTTCTTTTTCACAATGTAACAACTTTTTGTTAATCATTTTTTCTTCTGAAACCACTGCAGCTTCAGAACGATTCACTTTCCAATCTGTCAAACCAGAAAATAAGTCATTTGCTTCATTGACATAATTATTAGTTGCCTCTATTGTTTTACTTTTTTTAATTTGTAGTTTTGTCTTAAAAATTACTGGGATAAGTATATTAGGAATACTTAAAATAATGGCAAAAATTGCCATAACAGGATTTATTATCCAAGATAGCAAACTAGCAGCAAGAAATTGTAGTAGTAAATATAAACCCCAAAAAAATGTATAAAAGTAGTTTTGTCCTAAATTGTCCATTTGGCTAGTTAATAATGAAATGTATTGACCAGATTCATTTGAATTAAGTGTTAGCAGCCTTTGCTTTGACAAACGTTCAAAAACCACATTACGATAGACCGAAACAGCTTCTTTTGCTAAAAATTGTGAATTTAGCTGCTGCAAATAATATGCCAGAGACTGAACCAAAATAAATAACAATACATTTATAACCAAAGACACATATTTATTCAAACCCTTGGTTGAAGCTACATCCATAATGTACTTTAATACAAGCGAGTTCGAAACCATTAATAGCGCCAAAATAATGGTTAAAATGAAGTAAACTATTACCCTTTTGGAGTCTTTTTTAAAAATATATTTCACTCACATGCCCCTATATATATATTCACTGATATTAGGAATATTCGAATAAAGTAAGCTTAAGCTCTTTCCTATTCCTTTATTATCAACCTTATTTATTAAACTATATCCTAGTTTCCTATTCTCTGGAGTATCAGACAATATTATAAGCCTGATTAAAGCAGATTGCATATCACGGGTTAAAACAATATTCTTGTATAAAGGTAAATCACTATAACCGTTATCAATCATATCTAAAGATTTTCTTTGTATCTCTATTTTAGAAGCAAAGTGCTTAAACCAAAGTTTCCAAAGATCAACATCTTGAGGTGTTTGTTCTAAACATTTAATTAAAATTTTTCTTTTGATTGGTTCATCATCATTCAGTATTGTAGCAAAATTTTTCATAGCAAGTGATTCACTATAATCAATTTTTTCCGAAATCAAAAAGTTATGTATATCAAGCCTATCTTTTAAATAATCAATTGCCTTTTCTCTTGATTCAAAAACTAATATGTAAAAGCTTTTGCTATTAATGTAATCAAATTCATTTACTTTTACTATTTTTAGCTTTTGTATAAATTCTTTTGCTATGGTCTTATCCTTTTCTCTTATTGATCTATTTATTACGGCTTTAATTAGTAGCCAGTTTATATACTTATCCGATTTATTACTCAATTCTTTATATTTTTGGATTAAATCTTCTAAAGAATAATTATTCGTCAAAAAAATTGACTTAAAATACCTATATATATATTCTAGGGGATAACTTTGGTAAGTAAATTCATCATACAATCCACGCTTAACAGCAGTTCTCATTATTGAAGGCGTCAGAATATTTGCCTGTACACCGCAAACTTCTTTTTCTTCAATTTTAATATTAGTAGTCAGCTCAACTAATTTCAGAAGTCTATAACTATAATCATCTAAAGAATATTCTTTTGCTTTTTTTATAATAATTTTATTTAAGTCGTTACTTGAATTTTCAAATAATATTGAACAAAAAATATTCACAAAATATCTTTCGATAATTTTACCAGTTGGCGAAGATATGTTTTTTTCCGTATTCATATACTTAGCACTACGCCAATTTTTATCAGAAAGCGCTGTTAACAAATTTTTATGTGCCGAAATAAACTTTTCATTTTCTCTAAATCCTTGAAATACTTTTGTGCTATTATAATTGAGTTCAATTTCTTTAATCAATTTTTTGTACTCTCCATTCATATTTTTTCATATCGAAAAATCCACGTTCTCGATATTTTATAGGTTCCTTCCCTAGGCTATAGTCTACTACCTGCTGCGCAACTATATGCCCCACATTAGCAGCAATACGGAAGGGTACTTTCTTATTAGACTGAAGAAATATTTCTCTTTCATTATTAGTTTCATGTTTATAATTAAAATCATAATCATTATTAGGATAATAAAACTCAGGTAGTGATACTACATCACTTACATAGCCAGAATTTATTATGTATGGAATATCAATTATGTTAGCAGCTTTTTCAGTTATCTTTCCTAATTCCCTTGTAGATGGAATATCTCCTGCCTGAATTATTAAATTTATGAAGTACTTTTTACAAATTTCCGTTATGTCTTTATAATTTTTTATATCCTTATCTATTCCTATAATTTTATTAGATTTATTTCCTCTATCTTTAATTACATCTATCTTTTTTTTATTTACATCTTTTTCTAAGTAATCTTGCCTATAAATATTTGAATAATCAACTATATCGGGATCAACAACAATAAGTTGATCAATGCAACTCAAGTTTTTTAAATCATTTGCTATATGACTGCCTGTTGTTCCTAGACCAATCAGCATAACATTTATTGTTTTACTTATTTCCTTACTACTTGTTAAAATTCCATATTTTTTTAAAGTATTTAATACTTTTTCTAGCTCTTGATTGTCCATCTGAGAAAACTTAGTACAAATTTCTTTAAAACTATGTTGCTTTTTTAAGTAAATCAATAATTGCATTAATAATTGTTGATTATTAATTTCAATTTTTGTTCCACAAGGATAATTTCTAATTATTATTTTTTTACCATCTAATGATTCAAATACATGAATCCCATCACATATAACAAATATTATACTCACCACTTTCAAATTAAAAAAGTGAGCCTTATCCCTAAGACTCACTTTAAATTAAAGGTTACTTAGTTCCAAAGTGTCCAGCAAGTACCTGCTTGTCCAATAGCGGAACTAACTTCTAAAGATGATAAGTCAATAGCTTCCATGGGTTCTTACCTCCCTATAATTATTTAACAATTAAATAGTTATTAATTGTTATATGGTATTTTAAAATATTATTTTAATTAATGCAAGCGCTTTAATACTTCATCAAAATATTTATAATAAATTATTTTTAATTTCTGTGAGACAGTATTACTGATTTTTAAATAAAGAATTATATCAAAATAAAAGGACTAACTCCGATTGAATATCGAAAGTTAGTCCTCACTTAGTAGCTAATAAGGTGTCCCATCAAAATTGTAATTTGTCCTCTTTTTAGTAAGATCAATTACTAGTTTTTCTCACACTAACCTCATGTCTAAATTAAAGTATTTTGCTTATAATAAAGAAAACATAAAATTTAGCTTATTAAAAGTTATGTTTGGCTCCTTTTAAAAGAATTAAGTAATTCTAATTCTTTTTTTGATAAAAAATTAAGTCTTTTTGTGTAATACTTGCTAAAGAAAAAATTCAAACCTACGCTATTGTAGTAATCAAGAGATATTAGACTAATATCAAAAATTGCAATATCGTCGAAATCAGACTCATTTTCCTTATATAAAATGAATGCATTTTTTACAAAATTATCTGCTAAATTTATTTCAATTTTTAATCGTTCGGCCTCCGCATGATACAACTTAAACCAAAATATCTCATCAATGTATTGATTAATTTCTAGTTCAGCATTCTTATCATAGTTTATATCGTATAGATAATCATTAATTAAGCTTCTAATAAATCTCCCAACTTTTATTTCTGTAGAAATAGAATTCCTAATTTCAAAAAATAAATTAAGATGCTTTCCTTTTATTAATTTTAAAAATTTCATTTGTTCTTCTATAGATCCATAAATCTTACTTTTTTCTTTTCTCTCCATTTAATCAGGTACCTTATATTTATTTGAACCAAGAAGTTTTCTGTAATCACTTGATTCGTTCTTCTAGTTCACTTACCGAAAACATCTTAATTCCATAAGAGTTAATAATCTTCTTATATCCTTCAATAAAAGTTTTATCTATGCTGCCACAATTTCCTTTTCTAGTAATATAGTCTGTGAACGTAACAGGAGTAATGAAATCTGCAAAAAGACCTTCACCATAATCTGAACCCAAAATAAAGCCAAGTTTTATCTCACTGCTTAAAGAAAAGTCATAGTAGCTTCTATTTATAGACTCTGGAGAAGTTATATTTACAATTATAAAATTTTCACCAATTCTCCATTGATGATTAAAGTTTGAAAAATTTGCTGCATAAGCATCTTTTAAGCTCTCAATAGAAAATAAACGATTATGTTCACAAAGCTTCTTATGTATTCCCTCATCCTTTTTAAGGATAGCTGTTTCCAAATATGAAGTGTCAACATTCATTTCTCCTTCAGTAAAAAAATTGTTAATAATATTTGTTCTAATTTCAACAGCAGTAGTGGGAGATGGCAAATTACATTCATTTCGAAGAATTGAATAAAAATCTTCTAATCCTCTTGCATTAAACATTTCATTTCCATATTGAATGTCACTATAAGATTCGAAATCAGTTAAATTCAATACTATTCTCAAAACATTCATTAACAATTTTCGTTCGTCTATCCAATCGTAGTTAACCACTGTACCAAAAATTTGTTGACCCTTTTCGTCTTCAAAATTAATAAATAATTGTGTTTGTAATTCCATTTTTTAGCCTTTTACTTAGTTTTAAATTTTATAAAGAAGACTTTTAATAAGCTTCAATTTTTCATTAGAAATCGTCGGTTGCTTAACCTTTTGTAGAATACTATTAAGTTGATCCACTTCTTCTTCTGACAAATAATAATCATTTGAAATATCATTAATTTTTTCGTTGTTGTTTAATATTTTTTCTTTAATGCAAGTGTAAACAATAAAAGTATTAATAATAAAATCCCTAGCTAACAGTTCTTCCTTAGCTAGTTCATTAACATATTGATCGGCACTATTGTCCCAAAGATCTTTAATATCATTCTCAGGGTATTCCAGACTTCTAACCACAGTAAGATTAACATCCCACAAATAATCATTTATTATACAAATAATAAATTCTTCAGCCTCTACTCCGTTAGACATTGAATCAATTATCCTATTAAAAAAAGAATAATGTTCATTAGCCTTATTTTTTACTTTTTGTATATCTTCCTTAGACAATTCCATTATTACTTAATCTCCCTGTATAGTATTTTTTATAAACAAAAGGGAACATAAAATTATAGCTTTTATGTTCCCACTAATTGAATGTATTAAAATATTTGCTTTTTACCTTTTTCTTTTATTTCATAAGTTAGTAACCATTAATAATAAAATTTCTTATGCAGCATTATTCTCTTGTATTCATTTAACTCTTCCTTTCTGATAACACAACTAAATAGCTAACTCCCTATTAGCTTATCCTCAACTTCTCCGATGTCTTCTTATTAAAACCATCTCCCTTCCATACAAAAAGAAACATTGAAATTGCTCAATGTTCCTTCTTTAAAAATCTTTTTCTTAATTCATATGATCTTTATGATCAATTTTTTCGGTGTTCGTTCTTCATTAGAAGTAATTCTGAAATAAACTACATTTTTCACAAACGTGAGACTCTTACAAGAATTATCTTGCATTGTATTTTATAGAATATAGTTTGCTTGTATATTATAACGCCCAATTAACTTATTCACCATAACTGGTATAAATTACTTTAGATATTATTGGTCAAACGTCAATTTGTTCATTCTCTACTAAACATTTTCTATCTATGACAGTATTACCTACTTCATTATTTTTAAAATAAAATGTCGGATGATTCAGATATCTTTGAATTGGAAAATCCCATATATTTAAGTAATCATAATTTCTTGTTTGCTCCCAAGAAATTTTTAAGTGAGCAATTGCCTTTTCGTCCATATCTGACAAATCAATTTTTCTATCATTTTCAACAAACTCAAATCTTTCTTTTATAGTATCTTTACAATCTAAAGGATTACCAAAAGAATCATTTTTTATTTGATAAAAAAAAGTAAAAGTATCAAATAGCAATAATGCATAACCGTTTACTATTGCTCTACAACAGGCAAGAAAAAGACCAACTAAGCTAGCCAAAAAATTTCCTTGTGGTAAAGGAAATTTGAGTTTTAAATATCTAACAAAAATAGTTAAAGGTATTATTCTGTCTAATGATGGAGGTCGTTTTTGCATTTTTTCACGAGTAATATCAAAAAGAAAATATCTGAGAGGTGTATATAAACTGAATAAAATAGTTAAGCCCAAGTTATTAGACCTAGCAAAATAACTAATATCAAGTATAATTGCCAGCCAACATGACATTGTGGTTATACGGCTTACCCATCGAACTATAAATGAAAAAAGTGTGTCTTTTAGATATAATTGGTTTCTTTTCATTGTAACTTTCCCTAATTATAAATTGGTCATGTCCAAGTCATCTATAGAAAGATGAGCAGGATTAGCAGCAATATAATTATGCAGATTTTTTTCTGTTGGACTTAGAATACCATTTAAATATTGATTAAACTCTAACCGACTTTTAGTCGTATTAGTATGTATCTTTATGTTATCGATAACCTGTTTTTCACTTTGTTTAGTAATTGGACTTTTAGAATAAACTATCGGCTCTTTAACATCATCGGGAATGAGTCCGTTACCTGTATCTTTAAGTGGGATGCTATACTGTTGACCGATAACATGCGTATCTAAAATATCGTCATCCACAATATTAGATACTTGCTTATATAAATCATCACTTTTATCTTTACCAACAATGACACCATGATTTCCATCAGAATAATAATGATAATCACTATAATTAGATAATTTGTCTAAAGTAATTGGGCTCCCATCAAATTTTGATTTTATCAATTCTGGAGCTTGTTGCATTGTTCTATAATCAGAAATGTCAAAAGAGGTAGATGGAACTTTAGAAGCATAGTTTCCAACCATATCGTGCAGATCTGGTCCTCCATTCGTGTATGAACGAGTAATTTTCAAATTATCAGAAATACTGTATGGTTCTTCGATTCTATGAGTAGCTGGATCATATCTCGGACCTATACTACCATCAGGATAAAAATCAAGGTTTTGAAAGACAGTTTCATCCCCAGCAAGGCTCGGATCACCTAATCCATAATTACCTACTAGATGGTACTCACCATCCTTTATTTTTGCTCTAACATATGACCCTGTGTTATTGGTAACAACTTGTAAATCCCCAGCTTTAATTCCTGAGCCATCTTTAAAGTTAGCACTTGTTGAATTTTGGACATTATAAGATAACTCCTCTATGGCTTTCTGTGGAGATATTCCAGACGGGCCAAAATTTTTATTATAATTAGCAATTTTTGAAGATGCAATATAATCATTAGGAGTTAATGACGTGCCATCATTTATATCAGCACCTTTTGATATTGTTGACTTATCTACGTTAAGCCAATTTTTTATACCAGAAACTTCTGCACCTTTATCAAACTCATTATTAAGTGTAGCTTGGGATTTTTGGTAGTCTGCATAGCCTTCTGCCAAATCTTTCTGGATTTTCTGATATTTTTTTCTCGAATTATTTCGACTTAAATAGTCTTGAAAACTTTTTGCGGTAAAAATATCACTAGAATGCCCACCGATAATTGTTGAGGGATTAGTGTCATCATTAAAAGCTTTTTCAAGTTCATATGCTGAAATGGGTATGGCCCCTTTTGCGGAGTTTGCTTCGTTATTGATTGAAAAAGTCCGTTGTTTAATAAGTCTGTTGTTTAGCCCATAATCTAGTGTTTCAAGTGGAGTATTTGAACCATGTATCTTTGTATTTGATATTAATGCTTGTCCTGAAACCCCATCTATAGCATTAAGAGTATCTTGTTGAACATCTTTAGAAACTCCAGCCTTTTGCATTTGTTCACTAAGGCTCTGCTTAAAAAGAGTCTTATTTACCATCGAATTGCCAAAAGCTGGATTATCCGTTTGATCAGGCATTGAAAAGATTTTACCATTGGTTTCAATAGCCCTATGCTCTCGAGCTGCTTTCATTGCTTCAGACTCACCTTGACGATATTGATTAGAATCCATCCATGATTTTCTATTTACAAAACCATTTTCAGAAAATTTATCACCATTAATTTCTGCATATTTTTGTTTAGCGTTTTTTGCTGCCGTATTAATTGCATCACCATCGATTCTTGATCTATTAGATCCATTGGTAGCAGCACCTGCTATAGCCAATGATTTTTGTATTTGGTCTGACTCTCCTTTACGATTTGACGATAATTTTGTAGCTTCTTTTCCTAGCGCTTTTCGGGATGCTCGAGCTAATTTATTAGCATTACAATAGGAACCATTTATCTGTTTGTTGGCATCCGCTTGAGCCATCCTATTAGCTAGGTCTTCATCATTTAACACTTTATCTACAATGTCAGTTTTAGCATTCAATTCTGCAATCTGACCATCTCTATCATCTGCAGTAATATTTCCATTATTAAAGGCTTCTTCAATTGCCTTTTTTTGTTTCTGGATATTTGCTATATTTTGGTCTACTGCTTCATGTCCACTATCTGCATCCCATACAGCTTTATTCTGTCTAGATAAGGTCTTATTTGTTTTTGCATTCGCTTGCTTTATCTTTGAATCTGTGAAGCCAGAATTGTTATTTCTCCTAAAATCTTCTTTTATTTTATTTAAGCTTCCCAACCCCAAAGCAGCCAAGGGCTTATTAGCCAATCGAGCAGCTCTTTTTCCAATAATTCCTCCAGCCGCACTCCCAGCTAACATAGCCTGCACATCACTTGCTCCTGCACCAGGGGCCATACCTATTAAGCGACCCGCCCCTGGGCCAACTATTCCATTTAGTTTTGCAATTGAAGAACGAAAAGGCATGCGCTTGGCCATACTATTTTTAAAGTCTTCATGAAAGCCATTCTTTAAGTTGCTTTTAAACTCCTTAAGATTATCTGAATCCTTAGCAGCATTCTTAACTCCGTCTTTTGCTGCACCCAATATACCCTTACCAGTACCTAAGGCTAGGCCTGCAGGGGCTAAAGCAGTTGCACCAATAGCAGCGCCTCCTGCCAAGGCTCCAGCTTTAACTGTTCTTGAAGTACTTTGATGAATATTGTCCAGCATATTTGTACTAATACCAAATAAATTTGCAAGTGAATTTGATAATGGCTGGAACAGAATCATAACGATAAAGCCAACAACCAAAACTTCAAAGACAGAGGCACCACTGGTAGTTTGAGCAGGACCTTGATTAGCTAAGCCTAAAGTAATTGCATTAAGAAATTGCTTCCCTGGATTAGATTTTTGCCAGTTAATCATCGCCGCAATCTGCTGTGCTGTTTGTCCTGTTATTCTTCCATTATTCCAATCCATAAACATTGCCATAAAGGTTAAAGTCAATGCATGAATACATTGTATGAAGACAGTTCCAATAAAATCTTTAATCCAATTTATTGATTTACTTTTGCCCCAATTCAGTGACCAAAGAGCTACAAAAATTGGACCAATTGAAATAATAATTGTGAAAGCTACTGCTCGTATAAAATAGAAATATTTAATATAAATTGCTAATCCTACATAAGCCAACAAATATATAATCTCAAATATTACTCCAGAAAAGTCTGATCCACCCAGTAACATCCCAGTTGATATTGCATTAACTGTTGTTTTATCAAAACCTAGTTTTAATGCCGTATTAAAAATTGTTTCACTCGCTCCTGAAGGAGTGACAGAAGTCATAAATTTTGCAAAAGCCAATAAAATACTTCCATCAAGTTGTAAAATCATTGTTACAAATGTTGGAAATGCAGCAACCCCTATAACAGAAATTACTGTATCTACTACATTCCTATACCAATTAATCCTAGAACGCACAGGATCGATGGCTTGTCCTACGCCCATTCTCATAGTAGTAATAACCAATGCCAAAGTTATTAAAGCTCCACCTAATGCAATCATTGCGGGTTGAAGCCAGGAGGAAATTTCTTTCATAGAACTATAGTTACCAGAAACGGGATAAATTAAAGTTAGAGGTTGTGACTGAATATCAGACGCTAAATGGTTTATATTCGTTTCACCTGCAAAAATTGAAGCACCAGCTCCGTTTTTTTCTAGCCAACTACCTACTGATGAAGACCAGAATAGATTCATTATCGCTCTTCCTATTTTCCCCCAAAAGGTGGTAGGCTCAGGCATTTCTCCTTTAGATAACATCTTTTCAACTTCATCTGCCGATACCTTTTCATCGCCTTGAGCGGAATTGGCATATTCTTTGGCATATTTTTTATTGGCGGAACCTAATTCTTTTTTCGCCTTACCGGTAGCATATTTTTGCATTGCATTTTTTAAAGCCTCATACCATTTCTCTGAGCCTCTAGTCCCACCATACTTTTTAAGATAGCCGCTAACTTGCTCTTTTGCACTGCCTGATAAATCGTTGTATGCCTTAAGCAGATTATTGGTGTATTTATTCCACGCATTTTTTTCCGCAGTTGCTTGCTTTCCCATGCTTCCAAATTTGCTAATTCGTCGATTACCCGCACCGTCAGTTGCTAAAGATTTGTTATTAACGTATTTTGTAAGTACTTTAAGCAAGGATTTGTTACTTTTAAATGCTTTCGGATCAATCCCGAGTGATTTCGCATAATTATATAATCCTTGACTTTCAACAGAAGTTGCATTAATCCCTGTGCCCCGTAAGCCATGTAACTGTTGCGAAGTTAGCTTACCTTTTCGTTTAGACCAAGCATTTAGAACGTCTGCATTTTTTCCCCAAGAATTAGCCCAGGAATGATTACCAAATTTTGCAAAGTTACCTTTAATTCCATTAATACCTTCCTTCCAACCCTCAACAATTAAGTTAGCTCCCCACTGTATGTTGCCATGGCCGTCAGTAACATTGAGGTGGTTTCTATTATTAGAAGCTAAGGTTACAATACCTGAAATTGTAATTGTCACAACAAGAATTACTACTATTGAAGTTAGCCAAGCTGTAATTCTTAATAATAACCTCCCCTTCGATTTCTTTTTTACCTTATTTTTAGTCATTTTAGCATCCCCTAGCCAATGGCTTTATTTATAGCGTCAATTTCCATTCTATGTTTTCGTGCTTGGCCAATAGCACGATTCGACTCAACAAATTGCATTTCCTTAAGACTTGGATTAGTTCTAATCCATATACTCTCCCCTTCTTGTCTTAGAATTCCTTCACCAGGCTCAGGGTTACCTGTTAAAATGTCTAGAGCTCCATCAGTTAAATCAACAGTTTCTTTCATTAGTCTTCTATGCTCAGGCTTTGTAGCCAAAACAAACATAAACTCTGAATTAGTCACTAATGCTTTAGCTTGCGGGTTCCCTTGAAAACGTTCAATATCCTGTGTAAGCCAAGTAATAGAGCCATTCCTTTTTCTATCTCGTCTAACAATAGTTTCAAAGAAAGATGACATTTCCGGATCATCAATAAATTGAAGTATCTCGTCTGCATCAAGAACTTTTTTAACCATTGCTTTGGCTGGATTTTTCATCCATCGTTCCCACAGATATTGCGTAATAACATAGTAGGCAACCCTTTTAATTGAGCCATCCAGTTGGGAAATATTAAAATTTACATACTTATAATCATTGAGTAACTGAGATCGTCCTTTACCAAAATATGTTTGACCGTCAAATATAGGACGCTTTCCATCACGCAAATAGAGTTTAAGCGCATCCATCAGACGTTCAACCTTAGGATCAATTTCTCCATTTTCATCTGTATTTTGAATTTCTAACTCTTTATAAATGTCAGTTAAAGTTGGCTCAAGCTTAGGTAATCTATCATGATATACGTCGTCAACCATGCCTGCTTTATTTGAAAAAAGGCTATTAGGGTCCGTAGTTATTCCCATGCTATTGACAACTGAATTAACAGCATCTTCTAGTCTTTTCTCCTCACCAACGCTCATTTTTGATTCACTTTCATTACTTGTAAGAATTACATTTACAAAGCCTTTAATGTTTGCAAGCATTTGAGAAATATTCACTTGTTGTATATATCTTCCACCGTCCTTGTGAGTTGTAACTATGCGATGATCATTGTCGTCTAGACGTATTCTTTCTTCCATTTCATCAATACTTAATTGTTGTCCATTTTCGTCTGTCATAGTTTCTTCTTCTAGTGGAGTTTCAAACAAAGACAGAGCACATGGATTAATAACAAACTGAGCATTGGCAGTTATTGTCAGATTCAGCTGTCCTAATCGCTTAGCTAAAAGTATATATTCGCCGTCTGGATCTATTGATCTGTGTTCCAAGCCCAAAATAGATATTTCTCTGGCCATTTTTATTTTGTTTGCAGCAGATTTACCACTACCTGCTTCTCCAACTATACCCATGTTGTAGTTAATGGGGCGATGAGTATCTGTACCAAAAATATTTAAAAATTCTGTGTTTTGTGATGGTGTTGCCTGGTTGTTGCCGAAAGGGATGCCGCCATTAAATCTGCCTGATGCATTTCTAGCTACATCCATAACTGCTAAAGCTTTTCTATCAACATTTCTATATGTATCATTTAAATAGCTAATCCTTGCGCCGATTGGAATGGTTGTTAAATAACCACTTTTTTGTCTTTTAGCATAAGGAGTAATTGACAAATTTTCATTGGCCAATAAATCAGCTACAATTCCAAAATTTTGGTTTACTTCTCGATCGCTTGATCCATATACTATTACGCTAATTGCCACATCATACATTCTATTTTCATCAAATTGTACTTGGTCAAGAAAATTATCAATATCGCTATACTTAGCAATATTGTCCCTCTCTTGAAATGTTTGTCCTTTTTCTTTTTGATACTCGGCATTAGCTTCGATAATATTAAGCATATTTGATAAATTTCTCATGGTAAACCTACGTGACTGAGGCACTATGTCCAGAGTCACATCTACATTACCTTGTGCTAATAAGTCTTGGAAAACTGTTGTATCTAGGGTTCGTGGATAGCCAGATGGAGGCACATAGGCTGCAATACCATACGTCTTTGACCTCATATTTTCTCGCATAACGAATTCATCTTGCATAAAGTCATCTGTCGACCAATAAGATGGACCAATTATATTAAATAATGATGGCTGACCCAGAATAGAACTTGGAGTTTTATGTTTTTTATCATATTCATTTTGTTCAATTTCCTCATCAGAATTCTCTTCGTTGCTTAGATCAACATAAGAGTAATCCATATCTTCATTGTCAGTTTCACCTGCGGTTTCATTAACTTCTGATTCGCTATTATCTACTTCATCTTTAGTAAACTTATTTTTTCGTAAAAATGAACTTAAGCTCATACTAACCCTACCTCTTTTATTAATTTAAATCTTTAAAATCAAAAGTCTCTAATACATTATCCTTATTCGTGCTATTTTCATTATTTTCTTCACTATAATAATCTTTACCTTTCGCCAATAATTCGTCATTTTTCTCTTTCTGTTCCTTCAAAAGTATATCTCGGGCATGATTTATCGCCTTTTCTTCAATATGTATTCGCTGCTGCACTTCTTTGTAGAACTTATCTGGTTGCTTGGCACTAGTGAATATTTGGTATTTTTGCTGTTTTATAATATTTTCTAGACGAATTTTTACAGAAGACTTTCGATTAAAAGTTTTGTACAGAACTTCAATTAATCCAAAAGATGCTAAGGGTGCTAACGCATGATCTGCTCTGCGCAACAAACCATTTGCTCGTTCAATTTGTCGAGATAATTTTTCAAAAGCTTTCTCATGGATTTGTTCCTCTAATGTCTCAACAGAATCACCATAAACCTCTTCTGGCTTAATAACTGCCATGAACTGCAAATAAGCTTTATTTTCAAATCGCTCTGCCTGTTGCTGATAATTAAGGGTATCTTCAATTACCTCAGTCGCATAATTCTTCATTTGAGTATTTGAACCAATAATTTTTTGTGAATTTTCCTTAAGTTGATTTAAAAAATTAGTCATCTCAACTCGTTGACTTTGAGATGTAATTTTTAAAGGCTCACGAATACTATTAAAAAAAACCTCTTGAATAGCATTTTGCTGTAGTAATTCTTCTGGAGTCTTTAAATACGGATTAGATTGTTGCATTTCTGCTAAGGCAATAAACATCCTAGAATTATCACCAGTTTCGTATTCAATCATTCCATCTCGTATATCAATTATTCCTGCTTCTTGTAATAAATTTTCCCAATTTACCCAGTCATCATATGTAATTTCCTCTTCATAAACAGGTGATTCGGCAGGATTGTTTTCCACATCTTCTTCACTGTTACCTAAGCTATCTCCAGCTTTATCTCTAGGCGTCATATCAAAATCTTGTTGCTGGGAATGATGGTAAATAATTATTCCTCCTACAATAAGAGCTACCATAATAACAAGTAAAGATATAAGTAATAAAATATTAAACACCTCTCTTAAAATACGTTAAAGCAAACAGCCAACCTATAAAGGTTGGCTGCTAAATTTAGCGTTTTTAACGTCTCCTACGTTGTCCTAGTCTACTTTGGCTTGAGCCCTGACCTAATAAGGTTTTCCAAAATCCATTTTCTTGAAAACTAACAGCAATCTGGCCAGGCTTTGCAATGGTTAAACCAACAGCCCATATTCCTATAGAAACTATAATAATTAAAAAAATATTGTCGTGTGCCACAAAAACCATATCTAAAATAGCAATAATCCAAAAAGCTAAAGTCAATCCAAAAACCATTCCTGCCTTGTTCTGCTTAGTATTCTTGCCATTTAATCGTTGTATTTTCTTGTTTGACATGCTATTTTCCTTTCTTTCAATCAATAGGATGCTGTTTAAAATATGGCAACCGCTCGTTAACAAAATGACGGTTAGGTTGAATATTAATATAAGTTCCTACTTCCCGTCTTAGAAAGCGGTAATTAATAAGTAGCTGAGTGTCTTCGTAATACAGTAGATCCCCTTGCTTGTCCCTAATTGGTTTAAAAGCAATAACGGCAAAAGGTACAACTGTAGCTACAAAGAACATTGCAGAAAATACAATTGCAGTTCCAGAACTTACTCCTATAGCAGTCAAAATATTATTCAAAATTGTATAAATGATACTTCCAATAATTAAGCCTGCAGCTGAAATACTTACTTGTAGCCAAGTTGCAAAACCTAATACTTTTTTTTGCGGTCCAGAAAGATTAACTATTAGCTCTTGTCTAGTAACTCCCACCTGTACACTTCCTTTCTAATTAGAAAATCTATAATCATAGCTAAGAATTATTAACAGAAATGTGTGTAGCCATACCAACTAACGCTTGTGCATGAAGAACAACTACTTCTCCGACTATGATAAAAAACAAACCAACAATAGAGTTAGTACGACTTCTTGGATCACTGGTCACAGCAGAAGCTCCAATTTTCATCCCACAAATAACTGCAGCTATAATTAAGATCACCGTTGCAAAATCTTGTGTTGGCGCTAAAAAGCCAAAAAATATATCAGCAAAAGTATTGGCACCTGCGGCATCGCCGGAAGTGCGTGGGTCTGGATTATATTTTGTAGCAGCCAGGGTAATTAATGTAGAAGCTTTCATTCCAAAATAAGTAGCAAATAGGCCTGCCCAGTATCTAATTGATTTGGCATGAGTTTCTATAAATTTAGCATATGAGGTTTTAATTGTATCTGACATATTTATTCCTCCTTCCTATCTTTCAACCATATAAACAAAAAGAAAAGCCACAAATCCTTTTTCTCTTTATGTTTCAAAAGAAAAATTGAATTGCAGCTCTCTATAAGCCTTATATTTTTGTCAATAAAAGAATTGATGGACATTTTCTTTTTATAAATAGGCTACCTATAATAATACCTAGTTAAAGACTTCTAACATTGATAAGTTCATTTTTTGGAAAATGCTAACTAAAAAACTTTATATTCTTTCTTCAATCGAAAAAGGTATCCCAGAGTAAATTTTTTGTAATAAATCATGGTCGGATAAAAGAATCATCCCTATTGATTTATCCTTATTTAGAAATACTGAGCCATCTGGTTTAAGTCTTAAATAAACTTTGAGATCTTTATCTGTTGGAAAATTAAATCTTTGATTAACTTTACGTGTGCGATCAAGTAGTTCTTCTTCTATTACCTTCGGTGCTCGTCTCAAATAAGCCATACTTATCTTATCTTTCCTTCTTTCTTTGCATTGTCAAATAAAAGTCTACGATAATTTATTTGATTACATTTGAATAATTTCATTTCACTCAAAATAGAACATGGTTTTGTTCGATAATAATTTTTATTAATTCTACAGTCTCACTAAAAACTCTTAGTATTGTTACAAATACTAATGTTTGAGAGAATAAAACAAAATCACTTCTTCCAAGGATATATTTTGTTAAAAACACATGTTATTTATAGATTTTTTTAAATAAAAATTATCTATTATTTTAACGAATTAGGCGTAAAAATATTCAATATATGCAAATATTTAAATTTTTTATAGTAAAATATTTATTAGTTTTTTCTTCCACTATTATCTATTAAATGTTATACTATCTTCATACCATTAATTCGGTATATACAAGACAGATTGTGGATATGAACGATAGCTATTTTTTCAAATTTACCAACCTTCTTGTGAAACTATATATTTAATTAACTATCTATTTTTATATATACTCATGTTTAATACACATCTATATTCCGTCTAATAAAACTTTATTATACAAAAAAAGCTTAGTTTAAAAACTTAGCTTTTTTATTTTATTACATTTTTCGTTATTGACAAAATCGGCTATGCATACACCAATAGTCGTGGTTCTTGATAATTAAACTTAATCATTTCTATTCATTGAAAGCCTAATCAGCAACAAATTCTTATAGTCAGTATTATTTGCATCTACTTTAGTTATATTATGTATCTTAACTTACGTATAATAGCCAATATCCAGTTATCATTGAAGTAAACCATTTGCCCACTGTTAAAAATTTTTTCAAAAATTAATCAGATTAATATGCAAAGTCAATTAATAAATAATATAATATATTTGTAAAATAAAAAAAGAAGTTCTGTAAAAACAAAACTTCAATGAATATCGAGCTTCCGCTTTAAAGGCGGTCGGCTCCATTATTGGACTTTTTTAAAAGCTATCCTAATAACTCGCCAAAGTAATGAAGGACGGCTCTTTTTATTTCTTGTTGTTGCCTATATAGGTTAGCAAAACAATAATAAACGTTGCAAATTCTAGCGCTAATTTCAGTGCTTCGTAAACGCTCAACAGCTATACAACCCTTTAAAGAATTTCTTGCCATAAGCAACCTCTCCTTTTTCGTGTGTAAACAGCCAGTCGCCCTCAAAACTATTCGCTTTCAATTCGTTTTTATTATAACAGATTTTTATTTCCCATTGAATAATATAAAAATGAATTAAACAAGTCAGATTTACAGATTTAAAAATATAATATATAATTTCAGCCAAGTATCTAGGCAAAGCTAACCTAGACATGATATAATAAGTTTATAAAAGAATCTTTGAAAAAAGACTCTTCTAAATGTTAAACAACCGCTTTAAAGCTGGTTAGTTTCATTATTGGACTATTTTTAGACTGATTCCATAACTCGCCAAAGTTATTCGTGGGACAGTCTTTTTTATATCTATCAATTAAAATCAAAAATATTTACAAACCTCTAAGTATTTTTCTGGACAAATATCAAATATTTTTTTAAGTTTTAATAGTAGACAGCAAGCAAATCTGTCGTGTGTCAAAATTTTTTAATAACATACTCATTGTTCAAATAGAATAAAAAGGGTCCTCAAAAAGTAAGGCTAATGGCCTCCTTTCTAAGGACTCTTTTTGTGATTAATTTTCTTAACCACGATATTAAATAAACTTTTTATCTTTTATAATAAAAGATAAATCTTCATTTTAACAACTTAAAAGAATGCTCTTTCTTTTGGTTTTGGTATTAAGCTACGTTTAGTAGGAACAACTATAAAGTTGCTGTCCAAAAAGTTATGGATGTAATCAATCAATTGCTTATAACTTACAAGTCCATTCCATCTAACCAACTTATTTTCTTTACCTATTGAAAGATATAGCTCCTGCATTAATTTATAATCCCTTACAATCTCCTGCTGTCGCTTATCAGCAATATTAAGATGTGCCAATACATAATCATAGTAAGCATAATTTTTAGATCTTGTCCCCGCAATCAATCCTTTAAATACATCTTTAAGTTCAAAATTTATAAGACTTATCCAATGGGCGTCTTTACCATATATTTTTGCTTTAATATTCGAAATTAAATAAGCATAACCTAGTAAATATTCTTTTGAGATATAGGAGTAACGCACAAAAGGCTTATTACATCGATAATAAGTGTCAGTATAATGTGCGACAAGTTCTTTAGCATCAGATAAGATTAAAAAGCGTTTGTAATATTGATTCCTCTCTAATTTATAATAAATAGAACGACAATAAGTTTGATCGCTTTTTCCAAATAATTTTAATTTCATTTGGGTCTTATCTGAAACAAATCGTGTTTCTATTACTTTCCTATTTTTCTGGGATGCACACGTTTTAAAGTCGATATATGGGTATAAAATTCTAGCCGCTTTGAGTATCTGTTCATCATCCCACAAATAAGAGTGATATATAACTCGAGCCAATTGCTTAAACTTATGAAAAAGGGTTGGAGATTTATCAAATTGATTTCGATCAACCAACAATTTTTTTCTCTGCTTTGTCTTGGCCATTAATGAACTAAAAAGTTCCAGCTGTTCAATATGATTTTTAGTTTCCATGTTCTATGTCCCATTAAATAAGTCATACATAACCGAGCCATAGACACATTCATTAATTTAATTAATTAGTTCGAAAAAATTATTCGGAAAATTATTTGCAATTTTTATTAATAAAGCTCTCTCTTGCTTAATTTCCAATAAATTATTTTCTTCATTTTTTTTACATTCTCGATTAGCTAGTGGAGTAGTATCGAGATTTAAAATCCTCTGTTTAAAAAAAGTCTTAATAATAAAATAAATTGCCTGGTCTTCATTTATTTCATAATTTCTAACAAGTTTCTGTATTTGATTTCTAAATATATTAATGTTTATAGAATTAATTCCATTTTTAAACTGCAAACTAAGTGTAGCCATTTGATACTTTTGTAATTGCATTTCTTTATAAAAGGAGCCTAATATTAGATCTTTAACTACAAAATTAAATTTTTTAGCAATTCTTCTATATATTTCTTTAATCAAAAAAAGTTGATGATTATTAAAGGGTTCCAATAGCTTAAACCTTGCATCGACATTTTGATCATATTCAGGAAACTTTGCTCCAACTGCCATTGCTTGGGCAATCTCAAGTAAAAAATCCTCATCAGTATGTAAACAATTCAATTCAAAACTACCATAATGATTTATTTGGCAAAATTTTGGATCAATAGCTTCATCGATCTGATAATTTCCGATTTGATAGATAATATCCTTTGCAACTTCTAATAAGATAATTCTATGCAAAGGATATTTACGTTGGCACATCAATAACTTCTCCTGAGTAATTTTAACATTAATAAAAAAATGATGAATGTGGCTATTTGGCAATGTAAATTCAATGCCGAATCCCTCACTAACGTCAGTAAAGGAAAAAACTCTTGAATTAAAATTTATAGGGAAATATTTAGCTTGAATAATTTGCCATTTTTCTTTGACATCTTGAAATAAGCTTACGCTAGTTTTCATCAGCAATGAATAGTCCTTTTTCTCGAAAAGAAAAATATTCGCCTTCACCAATAATTAAATTATCCAAAAATGTAACATTAATTTTATCAAAAATGCTCATCAAAAGATTACAGACTTCCATATCTGCATGAGAAGGTGTTAAATCACCCGATGGATGATTATGTGCTAGAAAAACGCCAGAAGCATTACTTAGTACTGTTCTTTTTATTACCTCTCCAATATCGACCTGGCTAGCGTTTTTTTTACCTATATTAATTAGAAAATCAGCAGTAGGTTTATATCGGTTATTTACTGAGATAAGGTGTAACTCTTCTTGTTTAAGCACGCTATACTTATTTGCTAAGTATTTTCCTACTACCTCGCTTGTAGAAAGTATCGGCAAATTCCCTGAGTTTTTTGAGAGCTCTTCTCGTAAAAATTCAAGAAAAAGTTGCTGCATATTTAACGAAGCCTTCCTAAACAAGTCCCCTTTTTTTATTTCTTCAAACAATGTATCAACACTTGTTATATTCTTTTTTTTCAGATCCTTTTGTATAATAGTTGCCTTATTCTCAACAAAGTTCATATTTTCTTCCTTTTCTTTTATTTAACCTAATTCAACTTTCTACCACATATAGGGCAGAAATTAATATTTATAGAAGCTTCAATTGCAGCTTCTGTGAACTTAGTTATTGATTTATCCACAATATTTAACCAATTTTTATTATCATTTTGATATTTAAAAATTTGTATTCTGTATGGGTCATTTTCATCTCCTGATAAGTCAGCAAATATATCAGGATCACAATATTTACAATAATTTTTCATATTTCCTCTAATCTTCACTTATCAGCTAATTGTATTTTAGTTTGTGAAACATCTTTAAAAATGGTATTCAATCTTTCGAAAAGCTCTTTGTAAGTTAAATTATTATAAGTAAAGCTTTCATCGTTAAAAATACCTTCAAGATTATATTTTTGAGTTTCAGGGTCTCTATTGTCTTCACAAGCAATTAAATCCCAACTATCAATGTTATCCAAATCCATATCGTTTAAAAACAGTTCACGATAGTTAATAGAATATATGTGTCTAGCTACCTCATTCGTCCAAATTTCAAAATGATAATGGTAAGCCAAAATTAGTACATCTTTTTTTGTCATTTTTTAAGTTCCTTTAAAAATTCGTTCTTATTACACATTTATTGTTCTTGTTAGGCATAGCTTCATCACACTCAACTATGCAGGCTTTGGCATTATTATTGCAAATAGACATAATCCTTTTGCAATAGTCTTTTGCAGAAGTGTCATTTTCAAAATTACTGTTCTTAATAAACAAGTCTAATTGAGTAGTTGTTATGGTAAGTAAAAAGCATGAAGGCTCCATTTCACTTACTTTATTGCAACTTATTAAAAGTCCATATTCGGAGTTAAAATCTAGCATATTATGAAGCACTTCTTCAGGATCACAAATTCTAAATTCGTAATCTAAATCATACTTATTCCAACTGTCTATATTCTTTTTCTGCAGCCTAGTGTCATGCCTTAGTTCATCAATAAAAACCCTTGTCTTTATAATGTAAAAGCAGAAGTTTTCTGTGTCACACGGAAAAGGTATGGCCAAAAGATTGTTCAAATCTACAGTTTTTTTATATTTAATTCCTTTATCTTTTTTTGCTTTACAGTTCTTCTTATCCATTTTTCTCCAAACAAAAAGAGAAATACTAAAAAGTAAATCCCTCATTAAATATTATTTTATTTTCTATAAACAAAGTAGTCTAGGCAAGTTCTTGATCTAACAATACATTCCAATCTTTTCTTACGCTATCTTTGCTACTTGTTTCTGGTTGTTCGTGTTCCGCAATACAGCTAGCCAGATAATCATTAATTCCATCTTTAAAGTCATTTTCAAGTTCTTGAAATGATTTTCCTTCATATGAAATTATTGAGTTTTTAAGGCCTAAAACTCTACCATACATGATATTGTCCTCAGCAGAAAACTCAATCGAGCCTGTATAACCTTTGTACGATAATAAACTCATAATTTACCTGCTTTCTTTAAGCTCTCTTCAATATCCTCAAGCTGATATTTCTTTAAATAGTTCTTAGGATGTGGTCTATGTAAATCAATTTTAACATTATCGCATCTAAACTGTACACGTGAACCACTTGAATGTCCCTTCATAACCAGTTTAAAATCAGAATATGATAATAACTTTTTGGCTTCTTCAAAAGTGAAATCATTTGGTTTGCTATTAAATCTTTCCAATAATTTTTTATATTTATTCATTCATAACCTACGATTTCAATATCAACACCGTTAACTAAAGCGTCATCAATACCTTTTGCTAGATCTGGGCCCCATACAGCCAAATTGACTCCAAACTTATTTTCAATTAAAAAGTCTAAGAGGTCAACATAATTTTGAGCTACCTGGTCATTGGTCAACATATCCATGTCATATGCTATAGTAACTGAATTAACGTGAAGCTTTTTAAGCATTGGTAAAAATTTATGATATGAATTAACGCCAGCTACTGCTAGAACATCACGACCAAAAATATCTAGTTCTTTTTCAGAAAATACTTTAGGTAAATAATTTGCGGCAATATAGCCTTTTAATCCTCCTTCAGTGACCCAAATAGCTTTTGGCTTATTAATATATTTTTCAAGTTCTTTTCTCTCGTCAGGATTATCAGGGTTCAGCTTCGCAACGCGAGGATTGTATGCTACTTGAACCGGTAATTTACCGTATGTATCCGCACCATTACACGCACTACTAGACGAAACCCAATAATATTTTGGCTGAGTTAAAACTTTGAAAGTATATTTCTCCTTCATTACATCTTCACCGTAATGAAGTGTAATTTCTTTCTCACCATTAAGTTTTCCATTTGCTATCACTTTGCCTGAGGGCTCAAAGGACGAGTATAAGTTAACTTTATAATTATCACTCTTAATATAAACTTCTAAGTGGCCTTGGTTACGTTCTAAAGGCTTAGTAATTCTTCCATATTTCTTTGGTTCATCAATTCTTATCTGAAATGCTACTAACTGATTATATTCATTATAGTATGGAATAAGCATCCCTTGAACACCAAAATTTTTGCCATTAGCAGTAGAAAACACAGGAAACTTAATTATTTCGTCCTTCACTCTTGCTTGACCATTATAAAAACCTGGTACACCATGCCATAAATCTTTTGGCAAATTCAGCTTTTCTAAGGCCTTTGTCCATCTAGAAATAACGACGCTTTTACCGTCTTTATTTTTTGTACCTTTAACTTGAACAAATATACTTTTTCCATCTTCATCAGCATAATAAAAGGAGCCAAAACCACGACTTCCATGAAGTTCAATTTCTTGATCAGTTAAACCACGATTAATTAAATTTTGCCTATGCTTATCCTGTAAAGGATAAGCTGCTAAAACTAATCGATACATAGTATCTAAATTAAACGTAGGAGCTAATTCAAAAACTGAATTTCTTTTAAAAATTGTTTTATCAAGTTTTATTGCTTTGCTGTCATCTACCAGTTGATAAACATATCCTTCAATTTTCTTGATGGTATATTTATATTTAAAACCGTTAATGACATCCGTCTCGTTTTTTACCCGTTGACAAACAACCTTTGTGCCTGTCACATTGATTTGGCACCAATGATCCGAACCACAAATTGGACATTGTCCACCAGCAAATCGAAGAAATCTAACGCAATTTTCATTAGGATAGTCACTATCTTTCATTCCATTTGGCGTGAGATGCCCATATTTGCTTTCTAAATCAGTAATTTTCGACTCTGTTTTTTTACTCGACAACATTTCTTCCCTTTCTAATAAAACTCACCAATCAATTCTTCCCGTTGTTATCTTATATTCATCACCTTCTTTCCTACACAAAAAAGGAACATTGAAATTGTTCAATGTTTCCCTTTATAATCCGTATTTTTATTATTTCGCATGACTCTTAGGTCAAAATTCGTTATACTTTCATGCTTTATTAAAAGCTCTTTGAAATAAACTATCTATACTTCAATTTTGAAGTTCACACAGAATTATATCTGTGTAGCATGTCAATACCTATATAGCTTACAAATTAATTATATCATTTAGTTTGATATAAGCTATAAAAATTAAACTTCTAAAACTATTACCCACTCTAATTTAATGGTAACCATATTTTTATTAAAAAAGCTATCATTATCAATAGAAAAGCTCCCGTATAAAAAGCTGCTATATGTTTAAAAGAAATATTTTGATAAAGTTTCGTTCTAGCAGGTTTTCTTACCAAAACTACCTTTTTAGTAGCAGGATCAATTGTTTTAGCTTGATTCGCTCTTATTTTATTAGCCTGGTTATCCCGATCTGTTAATTCGCACCTTACCATATTGTTTTTAGTTGCGGGTACAGAGCCAATAAGTTGGCCTTGTACAACTGTTCTATGCTTTCCATAACCATATTTTGGGATGTTAAAATCAGAACAAGTAATCAAAGTAATTAAACTATTCCCAGGTTGATTATTTTCAACTTCAATTTGATTAGGGTTCACGGTAAAGGATATCACTTTTGCCTGATATGCATAGATTCTGTGCATATCAGTAACATAGATTATATCATCTGTTTTCATATAATGAAGATTATCTAAGATTGCTGGCCCGTAATTACCCATGTAATGGCCTGCAAGAACATAATTATTTTTAGCTCCTAATGTCCTACCATTAACAGCAGTAACAACACCATAGCTCAAATTTTGATTATGTGAGCCAAATCCTTGAAATAATGGATTATGAATATTTACAACAGGGATAGACATCCTGCCAATTGGATTAGCAGGATATTTTTTTGCTCGCCATAATTCGGTAATATTGATCGACTTTGTTTTTGAAGCATCATATGATGTAACTTCTCTTCTATTTTTATCTGCGCTCTTAATTGTTAACCTCTTACTCGCCTGTTGAGCATTCTCTCTTACAATATACGATTGACCTATTCCAGAGCCAAGAAACATTAAAGTAATTCCCACATATAACATTATCCCAAAAACTAACGTTTTAATAGTTCTATATAACTTATAAGTTTTCAAACTCATTATTTGCCCTTCGCTCATCTTTCTTTCCCTTTTTCTGTTCTCTTTCCTTTTCTCTAGCTTCAAATATCAACGGATAAGCATGATCTTTAAAATCTTTGAAATCTCTTAATTTCCATAGTAAAAAAATACTAAACCCGATTATTCCCGCGATTAGAAAAATAAAAACAATTAATAATTTAAATTTTGGAAAGAAGTGGACAATAGGAAAAAATACTAAAACACAAAAAATCATTATGCCAAACGCAGTTCCCTCAACGTTTAGCAATAGCTTGTCATATGATTTGTTCGTTAATAAATTTTTAAACAATATCTCCTCCATAAGTTAATTAAATTCATCGTAATAGATTACAATATAAATTTCTATATTACTTCACGGTACTAACTGAATAAAACTTTAAAAAAAATTGTTAAATCAAATATTGAAAATCACCATAATTATTCCTACAAGTAAAACAAAAATAAATAAAATTAGGCCATATTCAGTAAATAAATCAATCAAGTTATGAGTTTTTTTCATCATTTTATTTTCCTTAGAACATTCCAGCTACAAAATAAGACGATGCACCTATAAGCATTACTACAATCATAAAATGATAAGCTGAAGTTGCATTTCTTCGATTAGACGATTGTGAAGACATTTCATAAAGTTCCGCTTGATGTGAACCTATTGCATATAACACAGCTGAAACCACATAGAACAGTATTTGTCCAATAAGCATTAGGGCAAAACTTATGATTCTCATATTTCCAAAGTTTCCCATTGCTGGCACACTAATTATTATAAAGTGAGCGCCTATTATCCAAATATAACCAGCAATTATTAAACCGCGTCCCTTTTTTCGCCATTTACCATTATTCCCAATTAAACTAGTAGAAACTATAATTACTCCAGCTAGAATACTAAATAGACTTATCCAGTCAACATACCTAGCTATATTTCCTAACGTTTTAACAAGCGCTAAAGTTGGCTTTAAACTAAAATGGTTTTTTTCAACTGTGTGGTGAATTATTCGATCTGTATTTGAATTAAATTTATGGCTAAAATAACCTGGTAGTTTGTTAGTACCGTTAACTAAAAACATAAACAGTCTTTTCATAGTTTAGACCAACCCAAATACCTTTCTGATAGTAAATAATATCCATTGGGGCTTAATCTAAATCGATAATAAACTTTGGGCTCTATAGTTAGTAAAGCATTTAAGGGCAATTTCATGGGCTTAAATGGCCGATAATTCAGTTTATTAATATCACTTACTAGCAGTTCTAGTTCTGTTAACATTCCGTGATGTGTAACCACGTCAAAGTCACAAATTTTACCATAATTTTTTATTTCCTTGTTTGCTATATTTACCAAATGTTTTGCATGGTCCACAG
The DNA here is from genome assembly GCF_042679465.1 of Lactobacillus melliventris. Lineage (NCBI taxonomy): Bacteria > Bacillati > Bacillota > Bacilli > Lactobacillales > Lactobacillaceae > Lactobacillus > Lactobacillus melliventris. The sequence continues at coordinate 114,050 of NZ_JBHTMT010000007.1, forward strand.
CATTCTCATCTTTATCAAATTGATGCTGCAACTTATAATATTTGAAAGTATCTATCCATTTACCAGATTTAACAGATATATTAACAGCAACTGTATTTATCCATTCTCTGTATAACTTAGGTAAAGAATATTTATCTAATACCCTTTGAAATGTTTGTGCTATCTCACAACTGGTAAAATAATCTACACAAAACATATTTGAATATTTTTTTGAGAGATGCTCATCATTAATTACTTCAAAATTTGATCCATATGTTCCATCTCTTTGCCTAGATAATTCAAAACTTGATATCTTTGCGTTGGAAACTAACGACATCATTTGGTTAACCTGAGAAATAATAAACTTAGTTTCTGGTATTGATAATTCTCGAATTTTACGAGATGGATATAATCTACCTTTTTTAATTTGAAGTGTATTGCGCTGCAAAAGATCAAATTGCAAATACAAACTGACTTCATGTGTGCCTTTAAAATTACAATACCTCTCTATTAACCCCCTTAAAGCATCAGTCAAAGTTGTTGAAAAAGGCAATTGAAAAACATTCGAATCTTTTGCAAAATCATAAATAATAGTAAAATTACGCAATTTCTTACGTTTTAAATTTAAAATTAGCAATGTTGCCGGTCTTTCAATAATTTCTGCTCTTTCGGCTTGTATACTCTTTTCAAGAGCATTCTTCAGTATCTGCCAACTTGTTACTGAAACTGGCAGGTTATTTGTTTTTATAAAACAAGAGACTTTAACGGTGTCATAAACAACTCCCAGCACATCCAAATCAGTTTCAAAAATCATTTTCGTTAAAAAATTTTTTTTGTAGATCATTAAACAATCATCTAACATTCTTTTGATCAAATAGGCTAATTGATTAATCAGTTTAGGCGATACTTCGGTGAGCAAAATTTTATTTGATAGCTTTGCATCAATAAGACAATTATTTTTTTTAAGGTCATAAATGACCTTAACATGTTCTATTGAGTGTTGAGTGTTGACACTGTAACTGACTAAATCTGTGAGACCAAGATCAATAGGGTTCTCATTTGTTTCATTATTAGTAAAGTAAAAATCCATATCTTCTATATTTTCTGAATAAAAAACCACTACTTATTTCTAAGTAGTGATTCAAGTTTTTTTACTGATGTCACTTATTACTTTTGCTATGATACTTAATTTTTGTAGCAAAATGTCCACCATGTTGTTCTTTATATTTATTAATTGCTTTAAGTCCTTGACCGTTAATGTAATCTTCTTTTGGTTCTTTAATACCGTCAAAAAGCTTTGATTTAAACTTCTGAGCTTCTGATTTATTAATATTAAAATAATCCCAAATTTGCTGATCTGTAAAGCCTCTGCCGTCATATCCATCAACGTTTTTCAGATAAAAATACACATCAGGATCCAAATCTCCATTTGATAAGCGGATTTCATCACCATTAGGATAAAAATAATGTATAGGATGTACAGCCCTTAATTCTTCTGCTTGTGCAACGCTTATACCAGCTGCTACTTCAGTAGCATTTAAAAGTATTTCCCTTTTTTTTATTAACGGTCGATACATCAAGCAGTCTCTACATCCTGAGCAAGTTTTAACATGTTGCATTAGAGGTTCTCTACTTGGCCCAAGTTTTATCCTGTGCAGATTCTTTAGGAAAGTTATAGCTCTCCGTTTATACAAAGTATCCATAGCATTGCTCCACATCTTATAACTTAATTATTTTTAACTTAAACTTTCACAGAAATTATAAGCAATACTATACGGGATGTCAATTATATAAATATAAGTAACTACTTCTACTTAGTAAAAAGTTTATTTGATTGTACATAGCGTTTTATTATTGTATCTAAGCGCTATTTTCTTATACGTTTTTACAACTGTTAAATCACTAAATTTAAATTCAACATCACTTCCAGTATTAGTAATTTTAGTTGGTGTCACTTTATAGGGCTTAACATTTTCTCCTACCGTTCCATCATTATTTAATCCCACCAGTTCAAATCTAGATTTTGTATATGTTACATAAAAATAGTCATAGAGTTTTACACGAATCTTTAAACTGTTTTTATCTAATTTTGGTAAAAGCCATTTTATACCACTTTTGGGATATTGATCAGGCGTTGTTGATAATACAGAGGAAAAGTCTTTACTATTGTTATATGAAAATTCAGCAGGATTAAAACTATTCTGTGTTGAATTGAATTCGTTGTCCTCAGACGATCTTAAATAAATTTGATATGGTTTATTCTTAGCTTTTAATTTGCTTTCCATTGGAACAATAATATTAATTGCTTTTCCATGAGAAATTAAAGCATTGTAATCACGGTACGTAGGATGAACTAAAAAATCATTCTTATTTTTATCTCGAAGTTCGATATCTGAAAAAGAAAAAATAAGATTCGAATTAGTATTATTTATTGCTTTTATAATAATGTATTCGGGAAATTTACTTGATACAACTATCCATAATCGGAATTGGTCAAACTTTGAATCTTGAAATTGTGACATTAGAGAGTTAGCATTTCCGCCACTTTTTACAATGTCTTTAGTTTGTTTGATATAGTTTTTAGCATTTAAATAGTAGTCTCCAACAGATAGATATTGGCTATTATTTATATTTTGAGTTTTTTGTTGGGCATTTGCACTATCAATAAATTTAGCTTTTACATAAATGCCATTGTCATTACGATAGACCAAAGAAACTTTTTTTAAATCTTTATTTAATAATTCGGTTCCTATATAAAATGAAATTGTATTTCCCCAAGTTTGATTACTTCCCAGAGCATAATGAAAATCACTTGGCTCATTTGGTACTTGTAAACTTTTAAAGGTATGGTTCTCAATTTTGAGAAAAAAATTTTGAGAACTAATAACGGTTCTATCAGTTCCGGAGTTAGTCAAAATTACTGGTATTGATAAAACTCCTTCTGCTTGAGCTATATCACCCATATAGAAATCTAAACTAATGCTTTTTAGCTTTTCATTCGTATTAACTTTTTGCTGCGCAACCGGAGTAGTTGCATTACTACCACCACATGCAGTTAAAAATAGAACCATTGATCCAAACATAGTCAAAGTGCTGAGAAGTTTTAGAAAGTTAACCATCATTTTCTTTCTTTCTTTTAGTATCAATTAAATTAGGTAAAATTATTTGCTTCAACCCAGATGAACTATCGTCACTGGAAAGATAGAATGCATTAACAATCCCATCCTTTTGAATAACCGAGCCTACTAATAGTAATATCGGAAATCTAAATTTTGCTAAACTTAGTTGAACATTTAATTGTGAAGCTAGTTTCACTGTAGGAGTATAAAAGACCAAGATATTTTGGTTTCCACTTAGTTTATTTATTGGCTTAGTCAGATCACTACCATTTTCAGTAAACTTATTCCAACGAATTATTACGTCTTTGTAGTAATCAATACTGTCGCTTTGCAAAGCTGGAAAAAAAACCAAATTTTCAATCTGATTAGGAACAAGTTCAATTGCAATTTGCAACGGGGATGTCATATTTTTTTTCATATTTTCATCAACCCTACCTAAGTTAAAAAAAGTTTCAAAACCTTTGTATATCGGTAAGCTTAATAACAGCTGATATATGTCAACTGTTTCCCAAAAACGAATATGATAAATAGATTTTATTGTAAAATAGTTTTGCGGTTGAAAATAACGTCTTTCGCTGCTAAAAAAGTACTCTAAAAAGCGAAAGCCGTTCACTGATAACGTAAACACCTTTACTGTTTTTTTCAAAAAATCTCTATTAAAGTCCCATTGCCAAATTAGACCGTATCTAAATAGTTTTTTTAGTGACTTTTCAACTTTGGAACGAGTAAATATATCTGGATATAAAATAGTTTGACGATAGATTTGCAGTTTTTGAACGCTTTTAAATCGACCAATAAATTTCAACCAGTATAAATCCTCGTCATTTAATTGGCATATTACATAATTAAAATCGTCAGCAATTTCATAACTATAAATATGTGCTACTGAATCTTGAATTCGAACGAAGCCTTCTTGCATGAAATTTCGATGAATTTCAAATTGTTCTTCTTCCTCCTTTGTAAATAATGACGGTAAAAATAACTTTCCATTATTAATATCAATAAACGGATTTTCATTAAGATTTGTGGTTGGAATACTATCTTCTGGTGGTTTAAAATAATTGTTTTTAGAAAATTTATTCATTTTCATTTGTTACATCATCTTACTAATATCCGTTCTTGCAACGCCTTGTGGAAATTTAATTATTGTACAACGACCACTTCGTGTCTTAAAGTTTATGCCAGTCAATATAACTGTTACCGGGGTGTGCTTAGCTGCATCTAAAGAGGTGGGTTTGAAAGGAGATCTACCCGATAAGTCGCCCTTTATTGACCAACCTGGAGCTACCTCTACTAAAATTCCTTTAACTGGATCAACGCCAATAATATAAGCCTTAAAGACTGTCCTACTATTTAATTTATTTCTTATTTCATCTGCTGGGTCAGGAATAAAAGGTAATCGTGTTGTATTAATGATATATCTTATACCACGTGGAACAGACAAACCTGTTTCCACATCATCTTTTGCACGTTGAGATTCCCGATAGTCAGATTTTATTACTCTTGTTATAGAAAATTTTATTTTTTGACCGATAAAAGCTCTTTTACTTAACGGTTCTACTCTACTCAAGTAACAAAAATCATTCCCACGCATACTTAACGATATCCCGTGATAATCAAAGAAAACTATGTCACGAGGTGGTACCACTTTACGCTCACCATTAGAGTCAATAATTTTTTCTGGAATTTCAACAATTCGTGTTATAACACCTTCTCGGACTTTTGAGGTAACTTGCTTAGGTTCCTTAATGTATTGATTATAAAGAGGATTGCCCACAGTGAACTCAGCTTGTTGAATTGATCCAAGTAAAATATATTCGGAGTCAGCCTCTCCTTCATTAGTTTGAACAAATTGATCAATCGCTACTTTTTTTCGTTGTCCAACTAAATCATCTAGATGTCTATAATACGTCCCAGCATGGTTCATAGGTATATATATAGGAGCATTATTCTCGTAGATTCTCATCTTCAACATTGTTAGATTTTTAGTTCCAATTTTAAATGTATTAACAGATTCACCCTCAGCTTCAACTAAGTCTTCTTCACTTAAGGAACTCTGTGAATTCATTCGACGACGGTGTTCAGCAACTTCTTCTTGCATATAACTTGGTATTTTTTCTGCTTTACTTAAAAAGTCTGGGATAGTGTTGTCACCACTTTCATATGCTATCTTCCCTTTAACTTTATTTTCTTCACTTTTTTTACCATCTCCATCAGATGGAATATCTTGAATATTGTCTCCTAATCTTTCCCTACCTAACTCATCAGATAAATTATCTATGCTCATATGCTTCCACTTTCCTTCTAACAAATACAAAAATTGTTCTTTTAGATTATCAAAGTTTTTCAAAATACATTTTTTTCTTCCAAAAACGATAAAATCAACTTTGGGGAAATTATATATTTAAATCTGGTCTAAAAATTTTAAACAAGTAAAAAGAATGCCACTACAGATAATTATATATTTAATTACTTATATTTATAAATGTTAATATAAGCATAAATATAAATATATTTATACTAGCCAGAATTATATGGCTTCTTTTCTAATTTTTCACTGTATAAAAAAAGCATCCAGAAATAATGTACAAAATGCTTACTTAATTGTTATCCAAAAGAGTTTCAAAGTTTACTTGTCAAAAAGTTTTTAGCCTAGACTTAACATAATAAGTAAAAAATCTTTGTAATCATAAAATTATAAATTTTATATATTGATTCAATTACAATTTAGATTCCTAATAGCATAAAAAAACCAAGTTATTGACTTACCTGGTTTTCAAAAAATATAGTATATAATATAGATTTTTTTATATGTTATCGCTTTTTATGCTACAGTTTGTTTTCGTCTTGCGTCATATACTAAGCTACTCATAGCGGTAACAAACATAGCTATTCCTACCCCTTGCAGAGGCCTATCCTCTCCTATTCCTGTTTGTGGCAGGATTTCTTTCTGCGTCTGTAGCGGCTGTGCTTTATTTGTGGCTACTTGCTTTCGCATTACTGGCAATATGGTATGGATATCCATTTGGGATTTGCTCTCCTCTATTGGTACCCGTTTATCACGATTTAGTTCGTCGGTCTCACTTTGTTTGGATAGATCTTCTCCAATTGAGCTCTTTTGACAATTTTTCCCCACCGTTCCTTCACTACAACTTGAAACTTTATTTGTGTCAAAACATTTGCTTTCTATGTCTGCAATGCTATCAGTTTGCCTGCAGGCAGTATTACCCGTGTCATCTATGATGTTATTACTATTTTCATTCGTAATATTGTTATTGTTATTATTGTTGTTATTGTTGTTAACAATAACTTGAGCACTATTGTGACTGGTATCCGGGCGAGGCTGTGGCAATGGGATCACTGTGCCACTTGTATGATCTACTGCAACAGTCTGTGCTGCGTCGCTCAAATCTTCATGAGCCGCGACAATTCTACCATTGGTATATATACTCTCAAAAGCTGTAATATTGTGTCCCTTGTATTGCGTCCCGTCAAATACAAAGGTCAGCGTTATTGTCCCGTTAGCAAGGTTGGGCTTGAACGTGGCTGTTGCCATGACTGGTACTCCCTGCTTAACCACAGGCATACCTGTTACTTGATCTATCAGTTTTCCGCGCACGCTGTATGTCACGCCTGGAATTAAGTCTGTGTAACGAACAATATCTTCCACTGTGTTTTCTTTCTTCGGTGCTAGAACTTTCTGTGTATTATCGCTTAGTGTCGTATGTAGCTGTGGATTGGTCGTATCCAGTGACTGACCAATATCATTTAAATCGCGGTGGTCTGTAAGCAGATAGTCGTTGTAATACAGACTTTCATAGACTACAAGCCTGTGGTTCCGATAATGATGCGCATCAAATCTAACCTTGACACTAGTTCGACCATTAGAGGCCGCTGGAGTGAATTTGTGTATGAATTTTACCATTTTACCATCATTCATCACTGCATTTCCACTATCCTTATCCATAATTATACCTTTCAGGGTATACTGCTTACCTGGAATTAGTTCCCGATAACTGACTACATCAGTAATAGTTTCGCCGTCTGTTGGCTGTAGCTGCTTACCTAAAGTCTCCTTGTTAACAGCATTGGTATGGATATTTGGATTAGAAAAATGCACTGTCTCGTTTTTGTCATTTAAGTCTTCATGGACAGCTGTCCAATGTTCGGGCTTATCACTGCGTGCTATTTCTGAAAAAGCTACTAGGTCTTTCCCAGCTAAGCAGGAGGCGTTGGGTATTCTTAATTGAAGGTCAGTTACAGCTTCTATTCCACCGTCGTTACTGTCATTATTAGGAGAACCGATCGTCTTATGAGCTTCAATTTTCTGCCCATTAATTACCAGCGGTTGACCAGTCGCTTTGTCTACCAGCCATGCATGCACGTTATAGCTAACAGTGCCGACTAAGTGACTAAAATACAAATGCTCGTTTAAGATCTGAGGCCCATGAATCGGCTGACTATATTTCGTATTGTCTTCTAAATTGGTCAAAAGCGAGGTCAAAAGCGGCTTTTTGTGATTGTTAATCGGACCCTGCACGGTCAAGTGATAGACGATTATTTCTTCGCCATCTATCACTTCCTTAGTAATTTTGGCATTATTAGTTAAGTTTTCCTCAGTTAGATCAATTTCTACTGGAGTCGCATCTACATCTAGATTCTTTCCCGTTGATTTTTCTATAGCGATATAATGTCCTGGATCTATGATACCCGAACGAGCAACCCCATTTTTATCAGTGGTAATAGTGCCAATTAATCGATCCATCGACCAACCTTCATCTGCTGTATACACATCAAATTTAGCCTCATTGACAGGATTCCCTTCATCGTCTTTTTTTACCAGATCAAATTGTGCTTTGATTTTTTTAACTTCTGGCGGCGTTGGCGGTGTATTAGGTTCAAAAATTTTACTAAAAGACCATGTGTCTTGTGCATTCCCCGATTTACATCCTACAATTCCTACGGTGTTCTGGGTATTAGCAGAAGATGACTTATATACTGGCGTTATTAAAACGAAACGTGGTGTAGTTGCAGTAATTGAAGCTTTAGGTATATCATCCGAATTTTCACCATTTTCTTTTAGTTTAACATTGATTGGTTTATTAGACTTAATTGATTTGGGAATCGGTTTCAAATCAGCTGTCGTTAAATTTGCAGCTTCTAATGTAACATCCACAGATATGGGAGAACCATTTTCGCTGACAATTGGTGTCAGTGTTGCTGTACCTTTTTCTTTATTAACATTAGTTGCTTTAATCTTTAAGGTTGTTTTACCTGATGTATTGTATTTTTTATCGTTCTTATGCTTCTGAATCCAGTTATAAATTTCATGGACTTTTTTACCATGGGCATCGTTGTGCCAGGTAATATGGGTTGTTGCACCACAAGCCACCCAAACAGCTAATTGTGTCGCATATTCAGCTTCAGAACTATATCCCTTAAATCCCATTTCTTCTGCACTATTTACACCAAACCCTGCTCGTAAAACTTTTTTTACACCAACAGAAGCTTGGGTAGCTATTTTCTTTGATGTTCCATAAGGTGTATATTTTCCCGGGTTAATGCAATAAAAACGAAACCCTTTGCTTGAATGCATTGCTTCATGTCGGTCATCAAATCCTCCTGGTCCATTAACATCAGCAAAATATCTTGTACCAAAAGAATCTTTAACTATCTGTACAGAAGATGGTGGCTTTTTTGCATCAAGCCTCATATAATGATGTCCAGCTGCAAAAGCTTGTTCACTTGATCCTAAAAAAACAGATAAAGCTAAACCAATAGCCGAAGAAAGTTTTATTTTTTTGTGAGGTTTTACGTTATTCTCACTAATTACTTTGCTTAATTTCATCAACAATTCCCTTCACTTTTATTCAATATACAGAAAAAACTTACTAGTCTGTATAGAAACATAATAGGAGGGAATTTAAATTTATGCTTTACTTTTTAAATTTACAGAAATTCATTCATATTTTTATAAAATTCATTACATGAAAACTTCTGAATAAAAATTTTACTTTTATTATGATAGTCATGTAAACAATATTCTTAACTATCACAAGGAGGAAAAATGAATTTCAAAAGGAAAGTGATTAAATTAAACAGTAGTATTGCTTTATCCCTGGCATTATTTAGTTGTGTTGATGTGGAAACAAACAGTTTTCATAATGTTGTCCAAGCTTCTAGCTATCAGAAAGCAAAGATTACTCATAATGCCTTTATTTACAATAACAAAGGAAAAAGAAAAATTGACTTTACTTTAAAAAAGGGCAAATTAATAAAAGTCTATAATAGGAAAAAAATAAAAGGAAAAAAGTTTATTAGAATCGGTAAAAATAAGTACATAAAAAAGTCCAATGTTAGAAAAATAAAAAAGTATCTGTTTACTATTAACCTCGAAAATTATGTTAGTGCGCACGTTATACCGCAAAAAGACAGTGCGTTTGGAAATGATTTTATTGGTAAACAGAAAATATATGAAAAACAAAGGGACTCAAACGGTAATGAATGGCTAGCAGTAAATAAAGATAATTGGCTATTAAAAACTGATGTTGAAAACTCAAGTAAAAAAGATAAGGATGATGCAGACCAAGAAAATAGATCTATATTGTCTAGTAGCCCTAAAAAAACTATCACTGAAATTAAAAATGATAGTTACACAAAGGCTATTGAAGACAGCTTTCTTAGCCAATTAAATGCTTTACGAAATAATAAGGGAATGAGGCCTTTTATTTACAATGAGGCTTTACACTCATACGCCAAATTGCGTGCTAAGGAAACTCTTCGAAACTATAGCCATGTTCGACCTAACGGTGAAAAAACAAAGTTTGGTGAAGTTTTAGCTGGTGGCACAGCGAGTGCTTATGGTTCACCTGAAATAACTGCAAAAGAAATTTTAGATTGTTTTATTTATTATGATGCTGCTTCTAACTGGCAACACCGTGATTTATTGCTTAATCCCAATTATACAAAAATGGGAGTAGGCATAGCGTGGGATAAGAACACAGATTATGCTGATGCAGCTGTGGGCTTTAATCTTATCGCAAATTTCTATTAGTTAAATAATCTAAAATCTGTTAAACTGCTTTTAAAAACCATAAAACATTTCTCGTTTGAGCATGCCGAAGGAGCCTTCCATTAACCCTTCATTAAGGGAATTGCTCTTGCGTGTCATTGATTGGTCAATGCCATGGCTTTTCAGCCACGCTTGAAACTGTCCATTTTGGTATTGCCAGCCTTGATCAGTATGGAATATCAAGCCATTCAAGGCTGGATATTTTTGCCAGGCCTTTTTAACATATCCATAGTCTGTTAAGATTAGGACTGCGGGAAATGGTATAAGAAACAATCTCTTGGGTGCAGCCGTCAATGATCGGTGATAAATAGGTCTTTTGACCCTTAAACTTAAACTAAGTTATATCTGAATACCTTTTGTGATTGGAATAAACCGCACTGAAGCTGCGTTTAATCAGGTCAGGCTTAATCGGACCCTGGGTGCTGCGATAGCTGCTGTATTTGTGCTAGCGTTTACTGACTATGTCAAATAATTTCAGCTTATTCATTAAGCTCTGCAGTAATGCGGCGATAGCCATAGCGGTGCTTGTGTTCTTCATAAATAGCTTTGATTTCAGCCATTATTTCTCGATTATCCCGCTCTTGGTCCTTCTTCTCTAAAATTATAGTAGTAATTACTGCGGGATAAGTGCAGCAGATTGGAATTGGCATTAATGGTATCAAGAATAAAAGGTACGCTGACTTTAAGCTCACGTCTTAGTTGGGTAACTGCCTGGGCTCTTTAAAACATAAAGAAAAAATATTGCTAATGGCCTAAAAGAGCCAGTTCGAAAAAATGAACACTGGTGGCAAAAAATTTTTAAGTAATTGGGCATAAGACCTTGAGACATATTAAGTTCACTTCTAACTGGCTTATAATTATTCACTAACAATAGGGAACTTAACGTTTAAAAGTAACGTATTTAAAGTTATTTTGGCAATATTTGCACCCACTATAATATTAATTTCCACTGTCTTTTTTAAATAAGTAATCAATATTTCAAATGACTCGTAAGAGTCATTTTTTATTTTATCTTCTAGTTATTAATCTTTGAAAAATTTGATAAGTTCATATTATCAAGCACAAATTAACTGGATATTTAATGAACTATATGTTTATATATACATAAATATTTTTTAATATTATTTGTTGACAAATTTTTATACTGAATTATAGTTTTAATATCAATGTCGACATTGATCTAAAATTTTATGAAAGGCGTACTATTATGAAAAGTACCATTAAAAAATTGGGAATTTCTCTTGCGGCAGCAAGTTTTATAGGAACGACTATGGCAACAACTGTAGTAAATACATTTGCTGCTACGGATAACTCCGTAAGTAATTCCAATGAAAATCAAAACGACAGTTCATATGAGGCATTGTACGGTTCATTAACTAAAGATCAACAAGATGAGTTTGATCAAATTGTTAATGGTGCTGGACTTAATGAGGAGCAGCAGAATACTCTCTTACAAGACAAAATTACTGAACAAAACAATAACCTGACACGTGGCTTAAAGTTAGAAACAATTAAGAAAATTGCCAAATACGTTGCTAAAATTACTGGTAACAGTTTAAAAACTAAGCCACTAAAAGCTTTTGTAAACTTTCTAACTGATTATGAAGGTAAAGCTGAAGATGGTATACGATATGCGCTAATTCATTATCTTCACCTTAACAGCACAGTCGCTTACTGGACGGCACGAACAGTCGTATTTATCTATCTTTAAATAATCTAAAAGGTGTGACTATAACATGAATACTACTTTAATAATAATCATTATCTTGGCTCTAGAGCTTCTGCCAATCGATACTTGGCTTGCCAGATACAATATGACGCTTGCTATGCCTATCCTTTTTACTTTAGCGTTGATTGCTGTGTTTCTCCTCTCTTTAGTGGGCTTTTCAAAAGCTTTTCATTGGTATGATTATCTAATAGCAGTTATTACATGTGTTTATGAATGGATGATATTCTTCAAAAATAACAAAAAATAAGCAAACCAAAACTCAAATACGCAAATTAATTACAAATTAAGCAGATTAAATACCTAATCAAAAAAATAATTCCATATATACCAAAGCAACTTAACATAATGTACATTAAGCGAAGTTGCTACGAAACCTAGTGCTACAAGGCTTCAAACTGCAGCAAAAAAATGTTTGTGAATTTGAAGCCGTATAGCAAAAGGGAAGGCTGTTAAATCAACCTTCCCTTTTTTCGTTACCTGATAATTTCACAATTAGACCAATTAAAATCATTTTAGATAAATATGCTTTTTCAAACTAATCATTAAAAACTGCACGTATCAATAATTTTTTGTCAAAAATTGATTCAAAGTACTTTTACCTCGATCAAACACTTTAAAATGTCTTTTGTTTTTAATTTTTATTAAAGTTGGAACACTTCCAACTTTATACTTTTTTCGTTCTTTTTTTAAATACTTATCTTTATCTGTGTTTTCAGTATTTATGTAATAAATTTTTATTTTCCTTTTTTTACTAAGCTTTGCTAATCCAGGGACGAAAGCTCTGCAGTATGGACAAGAGGCTTTTCCCCAAAATACATAAATGACTCTTTTGTTTTTTTTATCAAGTAATTTATTTATTTTTTTAGGAGAAATTTTAATAAAAGTTTTGGTAGCCTTTTGATACTCTGTATTTTGATATCGCAACACTAATTCACTGTTATCTCTATATCCAACATGTTCAGTATCATCAATTTCAGCAGCTTTTGTATCTTGAAAATTACAATTAAGCACAGATAGACCTAACTGTATCAAAATAACCACATTGATAAATGCCTTTTTCATAATTATTGCCCCTTTATATATTTCTATATTAATTTTTTATTGATTTTATTGCAAACCAGAGCTATTATTATAATCAGCAAAAAATAAAAGCTTGAAACTTTTATTTTAATTATAGAAAGAAGAAATAAATATGAAGCATTTAATAACCCTACTGTCATCAACTGCTGTGTGCGTTTCGATGCTCGCAGTACCAGCTACAACAGTATCTGCAACAACAATTACTCCTGCTCAATCAACAGCAACGAGCAATCAGCTAACCAAAGCAGAAACTGAAACTCTTAATGCTGCTATCAAAGGATCTCTGATTACTTATCCGGATTCATCCGGCGTTGCCCAAGTCAAAATTGTAGATAAAGATTATCTAGCACAATCTTTAAAGCGAACTAATCTTAAAGTAACTGTAGAAGATGTACAATCTGCATTAGATAAAGTTAATGAATATGCTAAAAATCACCCAGATGAATTTACTTATGAAAATCCACTTTTAAGAAAAGTTAGGCATCATAAGGCTTGTTCGTGGACAATGGCCGGCGCTGGTACTGCTACCAGTCTTGGATGGGCAATTGGATCTGTGGCTGCAGGAGCTACGGGTATAGGAGCAGCATTAGTTGGTGTTGGTCTAGGAGCTATTTGGACAGGAGCAGGTCTTGCCTGCTAATATGGTATAAGCAATGAAAAAGTTAACTAATAAATATTATTTAACGATAATGTTTTTCTTGATAACATCAATCACTACTCTCAGTCCGATTTTCATTCGTTCAAGGTCTGGTGGAGTTTGGAGGCTATGGTTTATTATACTTTCCACATTTACAATGTTCGCTAACGAATATTTGGCTAATAATGCCAAAGTTAACATTAGTAAAAGAAAGTTAAAAGTTATAGCTGGAATTGCATCGTTAATTATTATAATGATAATTTTTATTCTCCTTGGATTTTGGAGTAATTGGAATTACCTTTAAAGTTATTTAAAAGTCCAAAATAGCACTAGTAATTAATCCTAGTGCTATTTTTATACAATAATTTAAGCTTTATTTTAATTTGCCTAATTTGGCCCCTATTAGCCCCTGTGAGCCGTTTTGTCGTCCTCGGGTATACTTACACCTGATTTTCCACCAAATGGACGACTTCTTGACGATAAGCTGTGTGATTTACCTGCCAAAATCATTTCCCTTTTTGCTCAAAAATGACTGTCCCAATTTTTTAAAAGTAGACAAAATCATTCCTCAACTATTTCGCCTACTTTTATTTTTTACCCCCCCGCTCTCCATTACATCTAAAGCGAGCCTGGCATTCAATAAAACCAAAATACGGTTTTAGAAGTAATTTTTACCTTCGTGAGAATGTTGCTCTACCAGGGTTTTTAACAATCCCATTTTGGGACTGTCAGCTCCCTTTCACAAACCCAGATGGGGCTTTCAGCTCTACACCAGCGTTTGCAACAGTCCCATATTGGGATATTTCGCAAAAAAAGTGCTAGCAGGCAGCTGCTGTTAGAAAACGCTTGGCACCGCCAAGCTATCACCTTACGTTAAGTAAGTGATAGCAGTTCTCCTTATGCTCTTTCCTAAAAATTTGTGAAATTCCAAGATATAGGTAACAAAACAACTTTATCTAATCCGATAAATGACAACGAACGACCAATATAAATCAACATCAAGAACCAGGTTAATCTCCTACAAGCAAAACTAAAACACTACTCGACACCCTAACCTGCAAATAAACCATGAAAGACTGCTGAACCAAAATCTACTACGCCAGCTGCTCCACCTAAACCTAAAACAAGATCAAATAATTAACCTAAACTGCCAATTACTGTTCCCTGCAGTGGGCACACTGGCCCCATAAGGTAACTAACATAACCGCAAAGCGGTTAGTTAGGTAATTTCCCCTTGCAATAAGGAGAAGAAACTATCTAACTAACCGCTTTGTCGATCGTTGGTTACTAATCTGGCCACAAAGGACCAGCATACATTTAAGCTAAAAAACGCCCTGCACAGTAGCCGAGCCGTTGTTTTTTGTCGCTCCAAAATATGATCTGAAGGTCTGGGCAACGCCATATGCTAACCCCAGCCAATAGTACCTCGTACTATGTTCTGTCCTTGCTACTGCCGTATGTTCCACTGCTGCCTGCTCGCCTTACATATGAGTAATTCTGATCACACAGTAGTCGTCTGTACCGCCCTGACCTGGTTTGCTTAACTGCTGGTCGTCACCGCCACTTGCCCCACTGCATTCGTTACGTGCTTTCGGAAATAGATTTATTACTTGAAATGGCTCTATTAAACCTGTCCCTTTTTTCAACTTTGTCCTGTTGGTTCGCTTGATAACGGAAAAGACCTCCGGGCTAATCTTTTAACTCGAAGGTCTTTTTAACTTCATCTCTTGAATTTTTAAGTATTTTTGTTATACTTAATTTAATTGATGAAGCTAATCTGTTACCCTGCAAAAGTTTGAGATTAGCTTTTTTCATGCCTTGATTGTCCTTATTGGCAATCAAGGCATTTTATTTGCTTGTTAAAGTAATCATACCATAGAAATATCAAATTCTACTAATTTTTTTAAAATTAATAGTCTTTTAGACTGAGAGTAGTATTCTATCAAGCTTAAAAGCTTTCTAGATTAACAACAAATTGCTGCCAGCGTGTTTTAATGGCTAATTATCATTAATCTAATAAATTATATAATTCAACTACCTGCTCATTAAGTTCTTGTATGATTTACGCAATTTGCTAAATCTGCTTTGTAGGCATTCAACTACGTCTTGTTTTAGTTTGATTATAAGCATTTTGTACCAATCCAGCAGCCACATTCTTGGTTAATGGTACTTTTAACTTTTTTGCTTGGATCATTAATGTATCAGTAGCTGTCTGTTTTTTATCTGCACCAGATTTCTCACTTTTAATAGCTTCCTCGTTAACTAAAACTTGAGCAAGCTTATACCATACATCTAACTTATCTGCTAAAGATTTATTACGTTCTTTAATATATGGATAAATACCAACAAGAATAAACGCAATTATTACAGCTAGCGTGCTTAACAATTGTAAAATAGACGTTAATTTATCCATCAATATCACTTCTCTCCTTGACAGTAGTAAATTGTGCTGCCTTTAATTTACGAATTTTTTCTTTTAAATGATCAATTTCATTTTCATCATTAAGAAACTTTGTACGATAGTATTTTACTTCGTTATATAATCGTCGCCGTTCTTTATCATTTGCAGTATTTCTTGTTTTTACATGCCACTGATAAAAATTGATTAGCATTGAAACGAGTCCACAAAAGGCAGTTGAGGTTAGCAAAATTATCAGTTTTTTATACATTATGCATATTCCTCCTTGCTATTTTGGTTTGTATAAAAGAAAGAGTCTCAACAGTAAGTGAGCTGTTTGAGACTTTTAAATATTTTATGATCTATTTATAAAACTTATTACTACTCTGGGTCATTCCAAGTAATTTCATAAATTCTACTGTGCAAAGTCTTTAATGTAGTTGCGTCATGATATGAGACCGTTAAATATGCATCATTTTTATTAATTACTTGAATACTTTCAAACTCAGTAACAAATTTACTCCGATCTAAGACTGAACCATTATTGTGATCATTATTATTAGCATTCAAATTAATTCTATGCCAGTTCTCTGTGCTATTCCAATCCACTAATCCATTCGGCAGTTTTTGATAACCATAAGGTATTTTATAAATATAACGATCTTGAGCTACCCCTTGACCTACATCATCTGTTTTAGGTGCAGCTTCACTTGAAATATAGATATTTTTTTTATCGTCTATATCAAAGCCCTGAATTGATCCAACAGCAGATGTAAAATTCTCAATTTTAAATGCATAAGAACAACGAAATTGATCAAGCGGATAATTTGTAGGACCACCATTGAGAGCTTTATTAATTTCATTCACTGAGTAGAAACCAAAATGAGCCGTTCCACTTGTATCAATAGTAACAATCAACATATCTAGATAATTTGGAGAAACCGCAGCTTCGGATCTAAGCAAATTAACTCCTGGATAAACTACATTATCATCATAGCCTGCTCCTGCTCTATTAAGAGCTGACAACCTAGGCATCTGTGTATTTTTCGTATATTTTTTATTTTGAAATTTTACCCTTGCTATTTGAGTAGCCCAGTAATATTTAGAGCTTGAAAGTTTTTTAGGTTTTGTACCAATAAACCACTCACCATTGCCGTTAGGTCCAGCATATTCCCAAGTTTGTGTATGAGAACCTGCTGTACCACTCTTTTTAGCACCCTTTAAAAATAACCGAAAATGCTTTTCGCCTTTTGTAAATTGTGCATTAAATCCATCTTTTCTTGCTCTATAAACTACAGTATCTGTACCTTTGGCCAATTGCTGCAACGCATATATATATTTAGTTGCTACATTACCTTTTTGAACAACTACCTGATGGAGACCATTCAATTCATATTTCAAACTTGGCGTTACACTAGATACTTTTCTCATATCGAAACTCCTTTACTAATTGAAAAAATAATTATCTATCCAAATCTTTAATCTCGAGATCATAATTAAAATAGCACGTAAGGAGGAATTAAGCCGACTAATGTCGGCTTAATTCTTTGTTGGAGGAATTGTGCAAGTTTTAAGCAAAAAAAAAACAATGAGGATTCATTGCTTTTTATATTTAACTTTATTCTTTTATATTTTTTCTATGTTGGCTGGCGTGACATCAGCTGCTGTATTTATTGGCTTTAAATGATTGCCAAAAGTATATTTAGCAGTCGAAGCTTTCACAAAATTACAGTTTGACATCGATGAAGGTGAATCTAAAACTTCATAAAATAGTTCTGCTTTTTTATCTGCTGGAACCCATATATATCTTAATCCTGTAACCGAAACCGTATCACCTGAACTAAACCATGAATCGTCCGCAAATTCTCCTTTTATATTATAAAGATATGCGTCATTCACAAATCTTACATGCATGATATTAGTATACGGTATTAGTTGCTGACGAGGCTGCGTTTTAAGGTCGTCTCTTAAAACAAACAATTTTTTATTGTTTTTTATGCGGAATACTTCTAGAACTCCATTATCAAGCATATCAATTTTAGTCGTCCCTGCTAGTTCTTCTCTATTACTGCGACGATCAACCACTAGTTTCGTACCCTTTTTGACATATTTATTGGTAAATTCACCTTTATTATTAACAAGATTTGCTTTTGTAAAATCTTTATCAGAAGAAAATGGCGATGATGCTATTGTAACAGTAGCATAATTAGTAAATAACTTATTTCCATTGATACTATCAACATTTATAGCTTTAATATAACCGCCATGACCGATGTTGTAGTATTGTTTACCTTTAATTGTTTTATATGGTAGATAATACCAGTTCATATCTTTGTCATTAAAGGAATAACGCTTGGTATCTGGATCAGATAGGGCTTTAATTTTGCCAACATATCTTACTAAAGCACCCTTTTTTAGCAGCCCATTCGTTTTAAGATAAGAATACTTTTTCTTACCCTTTTTGTTATAAACACGAGTCTTATGATTCAAGGTTAGCTTGCCTTGCTCAGAATTTACATTTGACGTAGTAGTTTGAGCTTGATCAATATTAGTTGTAGTAACTGCTAATGATGTTGTTGTCAATATTCCAGCTAATAAGCTAATAAACAATTTTTTGTTAATTTTCATTGTAATTACTCCTTTATCCTTAAATTCTAATAGCTATCTGGTTAATTGTCTATTAAGGCTACCTTTACTGGACCAGGCAACCTAATATAAATATTAGTCGAAGTAGTGCTAAGCCAAATGGCTATCAGTTTTAAAAGATTTATAAAAAACTTCGTGAAAAATAAAGTGCGATCCTCGCATGCAAAAGAGACATACTAGACGTCTAGGCAATCCATTTGGATTGCCTTTTTGTATATCTACACTTTTGAAATCTACGTGTGCTTCTATGTTTTAATAAAACCCTCTTTACTCTTTTGAGGACTTCGTCCTGTTATTGATATATAATAATATATAGAAATATATAGTAATATATAGCAATATAAGAGAAATATATATGAAAGATATAAGAGAAATAATTGATATAATAGTACCTACAGCATCTAATAAAGAAGTAGCAAGATATAGAACAAGGATTAATTCGTATATAAAAAAATATAAGATAATATATAAAAAAGAAAATAGAAAAATGGTTCTTGATGAATCAGAAGCGAAGAAAGTCATTGCTCATTTTAAAAATGGTGAAGTAGGTTCTGCTAGATCAATTAGTAAAACTGATTACGTCAGACATTTGGAAGAAAAAGTAGCGAAACAACAAGAAGAAATTGATCAGCTTAATAATCGATATTTAAGTAAAATCGAGGAGCAGAATAAAGAGTTAAGAGAAGCTAATAGGGCTTTAGGAAAAAAGTTTGATCGGTTAATGCAGCTTATGAACCAACAACAACAGTTACATGGCAGAGACCAAAAGATAAAAGAGCAGGGCTCTTTAGAACGTAAGGAAAGAAACATTGATAATGAACTAAAAGAGCCAGTTCGAAAAAATGAACACTGGTGGCAAAAGATTTTTAAATAATTGGGCATAAGACCTTGAGGCATCTTAAGATCACTTCTAACTGACTTATAATCATTCGCTAACAATAGGGAACTTAATGTTTAAAAGTAACGTATTCAAAGTTATTTTGACAATAATTTCACCTACTATAATATTAATTTTCACTGTATTTTTTAAATAAGTAATCAATATTTCAAATGACTCGTAAGAGTCATTTTTTATTTTATCTTCTAGTTATTAATCTTTGAAAAACTTGATAATTTCATATTATAAAGCACAAATTAACTGGATATTTAACGAACTATATGTTTATATATACATGATTATTTTTTAATATTATTTGTTGACAAATTTTTATGCTGAACTATGGTTTTAATATCAATGTCGACATTGATCTAAAATATTATGAAAGGCGTACTATTATGAAAAGTACCATTAAAAAATTGGGAATTTCTCTTGGGGCAGCAAGTTTTATAGGAACGACTATGGCAACAACTGTAGTAAATACATTTGCTGCTACGGACAACTCCGTAAGTAATTCCAATGAAAATCAAAACAACAGTTCATATGAGGCATTGTACGGTTCATTAACTAAAGATCAACAAGATGAGTTTGATCAAATTGTTAATGGTGCTGGACTTAATGAGGAGCAACAGAATACTCTCTTACAAGACAAAATTACTGAACAAAACAATAACCTGACGCGTGGTTTAAAGTTAGAAACAATTAAAGAAATTGCCAAATATGTTGCTAAAATCACTGGTAACAGTTTAAAAGCTAAATCACTAAAAGCTTTTGTAAACTTTCTAACTGATTATGAAGGTAAAGCTGAAGATGGTATACGATATGCACTAATTCATTATCTTCACTTTAACAGCACAGTCGCTTACTGGACGGCACGAACAATCGTATTTATTTATCTATAAATAATCTAAAGGTGTGACTACAACATGAATACTACTTTAATAATAATCATTATCTTGGCTCTAGAGCTTCTGCCAATCGATACTTGGCTTGCCAGATATAATATGACGCTTGCTATACCTATCTTTTTTACTTTAGCGTTGATTGCCGTGTTTCTCCTCTCTCTAGTGGGCTTTGCAAAAGCTTTTCATTGGTATGATTATCTAATAACAGTTATTACATGTGTTTATGAGTGGATGATATTCTTCAGAAATAACAAAAAATAAGCAACCCAAATACGCAAATTAATTACAAATTAAGCAAATTAAATACCCAATCAAAAAATAATTCCATATATACCAAAGCAACTTCGCTTAACATAGTGTACATTTAGCGAAGTTACTACGAAACTTAGAGCTGTACGGCTTAAAACTGCAGCAAATAATTGTTTGTGAATTTGAAGCCGTATAGCAAAAGGGAAGACTGATTTAACAGCCTTCCCTTTTTTCGTTTAACCCCGCCAAAGAATTTTGGCGTGCTAGATAGTTACAAACAACTTCAATTTTCAAAGCAGTCGAATATCTACTCATAAAAAAGTGCTCCTAATAGTCAGATTATTGTCTAACTTTTATGGGACATTTCATAGTGGCAAAGTGTTTGTATATACTGATTGCTTACTTTTAATTATAAGTTCTCAATGAGATCAGAAAGAAATTTAGAATCAGATCTATAATTCCTCATACTTGCAACTTCTTTTAGTTTTTTTCTTACACTTGGCTTAAGACTGAAAGTATAATTTTTTGTATTTTCTATCTTTACTGAGTTAATCGGTGGAATAACTGAAAATTGACTATTCTTATCTTTTTTTAGTTGTTCAGCTTTTTTACTGCCCTCTTTTAAAGTTTCTTGTATTTGCTTATTTTTTGGATCGAAGCCCATAATTTTCCCCCTTATATGTACTACTATAAAGATATTTATAAATATAAGGTTATTTATACTTGTACTTATAAATAAATTTATATTTATAAATTATAATTTTTATTACCAAACAAAGATCTTTAGCTTAATTATAGCTAAATCATATTATAATATTTATAAGTATCTTTATACTTATAAATGTAAGTATATTTGATATTTTATAACAAAGCAAATTATGTGTGACTTATTTTATCTGTTAGTTTCGTAAAGGTTGAATTTATCTCATCAAAAAATTTTCTATTTCTAATATAGGTCTTATGGTCCTTACTCATCGATGTAATTGAAATTTTATCTAAAGTAGATCGATTAAATAATTCTTTTTGGGGTATAACCGCGAGTACATCTTTTTCCTTTTCAATGACATTCAATAATTCATGAGATGACTTTGTATTGTGCCTTACCATATTAGCAATATAAAATAGATTAGCTGTTACATATGATTTTCTAGTACTAAAATCGATAGCCTCCTTCTTTAATTCCTTTATCCGTTCTTCCAAATTGAACTTTGCATTATACCCGTGTTCACTAGGGGTGATCGGACTTAAAATAATATCACTTACAATAATTGCATTTTTAATTGCAGTATCAAAATCCGGACGAGTGTCAAAAATCACGTAATCAAATTTATCTAAATGCAGAGCATCATAATTATCGGCCAGCCACATATACAAAAGCATGTTTTTATTGGTCTTATTTTCAATTGATGTTTCAATCTGATCTAAATGCATATCTCCTGTGATTAAGCTAATATTATCTTTAACCTTTCTAATTACTGCGGTACTATTTTCCAAAAAGATACCACCAACTGTTCCGTCAGTTTCATAATGATCATATATCTGAGAAAGATTGCATTGATGATCTAAATCGATTAGTAAAACATTACTATTATTTTCTTGAGCAAGCCATTCTGCATAGTTGAACGCTAGTGTTGTTTTTCCTACACCACCTTTGATAGCTGAAAATGTAATAAATTTCATTCTTCTTATCCTTTCATTTGCTTCTAAATAAAATTAACAGTGATTAAAGTTATAATATAACTTTAAAATCTTAAGAACATTTTAGCACTCATACTTAAATTGTTTCCAGTTTTTATTTATATTTATACGTATGAATAACTTTATGAATATAAGTGGCTACAAATTTAAAAAATAAACGTTCCTTTATATTTTCAAATGATGCAGGATACGCTAATAATCTGTAAAAAATTATCTCACTTACACGTATAATTATACTTACATTTATACTTACACAGATGTTTACAATTATACTTATTTAGTACTGGGATAAACTATCAATGTTAATAAATTTTCGTAATCTATATTATCTTACTCATTAGTATTCTTCAGTGTTGTTTTCATCCCAAATTTCTTTTGCATGCGTGTTTTCTTTTTTAGTATGACTTTTGGAAATTATTTTCTCTCTTTTTTCACTATATAATTTATTAGTTTTTGTTATTTCTTCTGCAAACATAGTCGATAAAAGAAGATCTTTATTCCCATAATCCTTTATAAAATATCTAATAACTAGTTTTATAACTTGAGTTATATTTAAGCTTCTTTGTTTATTTAGAAAGTCTATGATATCTTTATCTCTTCTTGAATCTAATCTAATATCTACTCTTGTTCTTTCCTTCATATGCTTTTCTTTCTATAGTTTGAATAACAAAATTATATTATTTCTAGTATGTAATTTTTTAAATTTCTAGAAAACAAAAATTTAAAGTGTAAAATTGTTACACTGTATTAAATCCAAAAATTTAGGGAGAGATACTGTGAACTTAGTCAGCAAGTCTACTTTAGCAAGCTATTATGAATGTTACCTCTATAAGTTATTAAGAGAACATCATGAAGATAACAACAAATTTCATTATGTAATCACAAAATATTTAGCCAACACGGAAAAAGGGGATGAATTAAAAAACGAAAATATTATTTCTCGTGATAATAACCATTCTAAAAAGCAAAGCAATAGAGTAGGGGAGCCAAAACCAGAATTTAAAAAACAGGACAAGCAAAAAAAAGACGAAAAAGTAAAACAGAAAAATATGAATTCGACTTTTGTAGATCTAAAAAAGTCTTTTGAGACAGCAGAATGGCTTAGAAAATTAAATAGCTTAAAAGTTGACATTTCAAACAATTTAACCAAAATGAAAATAAAAAAAATTGATATTATTAATTTAAATAATAATTCAGAAAATTATCTTCCACTAAATAGCCGATCGCTAAATTTGTTGTATTCTGTAATCATTGGAATAAACTTAGACATCATTTTAATTTTTAATGACCAAACTATAATTAGTCTTGCTCCGAAAAATTGGCTGGAGACTGCTACACCTGAAACTTTGATTAAAAACAATTACAGTTTTGTTTATCACGACCTGGATATAAGAGCATTTGAGCAAGATTTAAAGTCTATATGTGTCGATGAAATAACTGCACCACAGTATATCCAAATGTGGTTAAAGTATATACCCATAGTTTTTGCTAAGGATAAATAAAAGGAGCGAATGCCATTGAAACAATGGAATTTACTCCTTTTTGCTATTTCAAAATTAGTTATTATCCTGACTATCTAATGCTTTTTGAAATTCTTCATTTATTTTATCACCTTCAAATATATTTTCTTTATATTCTAGTGTCTTCAGCATGTCATTAATTAAGTTAATCTTATTATAAAGAGGTTCAAGCTTTTGCTCAAAAACTTTTTTAACAACATCTGTTAGAATTGCTTTATCTGAACTCTTATGTAATTTATCTTTTTGAATACTATCTAAAATTAGTTTAATATCAAATTTTTGGTGAGTTACAGTATTATCGCTTTCAATGCGAATCAAACTAAGTTGTCCATCGTTCACCCCTATAAAACTGTTAAGAAAACCTGAATATTGAAATTTATAAATGGCATCTTGAAAATCAACTATAGAATAATTTTCCAAGAACGAAGGATAATGAGAGGCCAACCAGTTTAATAACAGATCAGAATCATAAGATTGTAAAGATATATATAAATTTCTTGCCTGATATGCTAAGTTACCCTTCACAGAGCCGTCGGAATCTTTGTCAAGTGAGATATACATGTCGTTTTTAAATTTAGTAATCTGTGACAAAAAAAGGCATTTAGGAGTTGACGTATCTAAAAGCAGAATAACTTCTTTATCATTAAAACCAAACTGAAGAAGGAGTTGAGCATATGTCTTTGTACGTAGCCATGATGCCGGAATTATTATTAGTCCTTTGTTATGTAGCCAATTTGAAGATTCTCTCATTTTACCTTTAATCATAAGGTGAGAATGTATTGACCATACTGTTTTTAATAGCTGATGAAACGCAGCAATCCTACTTGTCTTTAAAGATTCAACGAATATTTTCAGAAAGGATATTTGAGATTTTGAAATATATGTAAATTTAATATTTTCAATTTCTGAAAAAATTTCTTCATCACTTAATCGTCTTAAGCGCTCTAGCGCATCTAACATACTCTCATCATTTAAACTAGCTATCTGGTCTAATAACAATAACATTCCCGTAATAACTTTGGTATTTAATCTGAGTTTACGTATTGGCTCTAGAGAGCGATAGGCCCTGGCCAAAGCATCACAAAGTTTAGGTTCTTGCACATAATCATGACGTAGAAGTAATTCGTTCTTTGAGCAATCTAAGAAAATTACTCCTATGGCTTCTTTTAAAAAATCTTTTGCACTTTTTAAGTAGGCATCATTTAAGATTAAAATTCTTGCTGTTTTCTTGTTATCTAGAGCTTGTCGAAAGAGCAATCGTTTATTAACATTTTGACTAATAGTTGCTTCAATATTTAACGATAAATTTCCCATAATTATTATTTCTCATCCATTCCGTGTTGATGCATAAATCGGTCGTTTGTATTGACAAAGCCATCATCATCAATAAAACTCTCTGAATTGTCTAATGTGCCAATCATCTCAGATAAACTTTCTGCTAAGTTACGCCCATAATTCTTTTGTTTAATTGCATCATTTTCTGCTTTCTGTTTAGCAATAAAAGAATCATGCTTAGCTAGAATCTTATCGTGGTCTCCCGGTAGCAATCGTGATATCTCATCGTATTCTTTCTCAGGTATGCCATTTAACTTTTCAAGCTTTTCAAAATTGTTTAGTTTTTTAGAGTTTGCGACTTGGACAAGTAAACGAGATATTTCTTGTAAAAGTAAAGTTTGCTTTTCTTTGTCTACATTAGACCTTTTTCTCTTCTCCGTTTCAAGATCAACAGATATATGCTTTTCTACTAAGGCTGAACTTTCTGACGTATAGGGCGCTATTTTGTGCTTTGTCACGCCCTGGTCATTATCTCTACTCGTTGATTCCAATATTTTTGCAAGGTCTGAACTATTTAATTTCTTATTGGGCGATGGTTCTGGCAATTTTGTTAAAGTTTGTATGTTATTATTCAAACGGTTATTACCCCCATGGGCTTTACCAGAATGCACAGCGTTACGTGCTATTTCAGCAAACTCAAGCTTTTCCTTTGACTTTTCTTTGACTTTTCTAGAGCTAACATGATTAGAATTAAGATCGCTGTCCGCATCTAATCCTGACACATTTAGTTCTCCTTTCGATCTTGTTTTTTTTATGTTTAGTTTATCTTTTTTAATATCTTCTACAATTTCTAAGTCAACGGCATCTAAATCTGAGTTAATGTGGATCGTATTTTTCATCATATTAGCAAAAGCATCATGATCTCTTGCGTCATTAATATCAAAAACATTTGGATTGTTTCTAATGTCTTCATCCGTTAAAAACTTTGTTTTTATTATTTCGAACATTTCTGAGCCGTGCTGTGCAGGGTGTCGTATTGCTATATTAAATCTAGCCAATGATTGTAGTTCTGAAGCAGTTATATTTGGTACTGTTGAGCGTCTAGCAGAAATCATCTTGTGGCTACTATCCAAATCAGCTGTTAAATCTATTTGCTGGTCATTAATAGTTTCAGTTATCTCTGACTTTTCCCCAAAATATGGTTCTAAAATTTTAGCGTCCTCAGCTCCTAAATCTCCAAAGGTACCTCGAGTTAACATATTACTCATCAAGGTGTTAAAAAAATCTTTTCCAAATGTATAAGAAAGCTGAGAAGGGCTTTGAGCTGCAACAATTATAGGGACATTATATTTTCTGGCTTGTGCAACAAAGCTTTTAAATGCTTCTGAAACAAAATCAGGAAATTCATCAGCGTAAAGTGGGAACATAGGTACTTTATCTGGCTTCCTGCGAATTGTCGCGTTTTGAAATGACATTAAATAGATTTGTCCCAAACGATTAGCTAATTGATCCTGTAACTCTGCTTTAGCAGTATTACACAACAAAATACCACCGTTTTTAAGTAAATCATCTAAATTGAATTCACCGGAATCTCTAAATAACACCCTCCTAAGATACTTATTTTTAGAAAGATCATCTAAAGTATTTTTAAGACCTCTAATATTTTCTTCCTGTTTATCAATCCACATAGGCTCACCTTCATGAGGACCTGTTTTTTGAGTAATAATTCCTTTACCAAACATAGCAGGAGTAATTTCACTGTGAAACCACTTAGACGTTCCTAGTGCTACTTCATATTTATCATATAATTCTTGATATCTTGTTTTTTTATCTGTTGAACTTTTTTCACTTTCATATTCCTTTTTTGCCTTTTCAACTTTAGAGTTCAGGGCATAGACATATTTATCTAAAATTTTAATTTTATCTACTACAAGATAAAGATCGTTGTATAAAGCCACCAAATCTGTGAACGTTACGATTTTATTTTCAATAATTCCTGAAAATCTCAAAAGATAAATAAAGTTTTTTAAGTGTGTTCGCTCTGACTGCTGAAAGAAATCATTATTATCAGCTTTTACGCCAGCTATAATATTAGTTACCGTTTCAACCACAGTATCAACTGGTCCTCTTAGTAAATTTAAAGACGGAGTTTTAGGATTAGTAGGATCAAGCCAGATAATCTTTTCCTTAGGGACCCCCATATTTAAACATAGTTGATAAACACTACTACATAAGTCGTTTGAAGTTTCAATTACAGCAAAGCCATTGAGGTATTTAGTCGCAATATTACGCTTTGTTTTAAGATAATCTGGATTTTTGGAAATTTTAGGAAAATCTCGTATGTAGCGCAAGTAGTACCCAACATCTTGTAAAATTTGTGGTATAAAAATTGTAGAAGTTTTTCCTGCACCAACTGGACCAAAATAGACACTGTTTTCTTTCCTATGAATAGGTGTAAGCTCAACAATATCACCAGTTTCAATTGAAGTACCCAAAATCATGTATGGTTCAGATGCACATATTTGTTTCTCACTTTTAATAGGAATTCCTGTTAAAAGTGAATGTAGTTGCGGATCGTGATAGTGGAAGTTAACCATCCACTTGTCTATATCCGTTTTTTGAATTGTTTCTTCCGAAAAAAAGCGTTGGTATAAAAGAAACGTAACAATAACTGGTATTGACATAATAAATACACGTAAAATATAAGTATTACCATTAATAGCATCAGTCATTCTAACCGTCCAACCAGTAACAGTAGGGTGGAGGTATAGAAACTGTATGTATGGAAGAACTGTAAATGTTAACGGTAACCCTAATATAGATCCTATAGTTACGGATACTTGGATATTTGAAGTTTTCTGCACTGACCAAAGTTTATCTTTTTTTGTTTTAGAATCTAATTGCAACTGATTCGAATAAAAGTAAAACAAATAGCGGTTTACCACAAAAATGGCAATCATATTGCAAATACATATCAGTGTTAACAATAAAATTGAAAATTGAAAATTGAAAGTTCTAATAATTGGAAAAACTGTAAAAAATATATGCATCCCACAAATAGTGAATGGAATGAGCCAACAAAAGCTTTGGAGCTTTTTAAATATATCAATGGCTTCATCTAAGTTTTTCAAACTTAATAATAAAAGAAATTTATTTTTTCTCTTAATTACGTTCTGAATCCATCTTTGTAAGCTATTTATCATAATGTCTCCTTTCATAAATAGCTTACCTAGTGACAAAATACATGGGTTGTTTACTCAAGTTTTATAAAAATTGATTATAAAAGATTTTTTCCCAGTTAAATACTCTCAAAATTTACCACTGCAATAATGGTTTATATGTTCTATAATGACTAGTAGAAAGTTCGATTGTTTTTTGAGGTGATTAAATGAAATTAAATAAAAAGTTTGTTTATGGTTCCATAGCAAGCATTCTTGCTATTAGTCCTATGATACCCGCAGTAATGCCAAGCAATACAGAAGTATTAGCTGCTAAGACTGATACTCTCACGTTGAATCATAATTCTTATGTTTATACGGCTCAGGGCAAGCGCACCTATTATAACAGTAAAGGGACATTGCGTATGGGCACCACCGTAAACGGTAATGCCAAAACAACTTCGATTAATGGTAAAAGCTACTATCCTTTAACCGGTGGTGCCTACGTTAAGGCGGCTAATGTTGGTGTTGTCAACAAACA